>NZ_DASVFL010000035.1:0-6406 GCF_036380075.1 Lentzea sp.
ACGCGAGCATCTGCTGCTCGCCGCCGCTCATCGACGCCGCGAGCTGACCGCGCCGGTCGGCGAGCCGCGGGAAGAGGTCGAAGACCTCCGTCAGCTGCTCCCGCTGCTCGGCCTTGGTGGTCCGGCCGCTGTAGGCGGACAGTTCGAGGTTCTCCAGCACGGTCAGCGGTGGCGCCACCCGGCGTCCCTCGGCGACCAGTGCGACCCCGGATCGGACCACCTTGTGGCAGGGCCACCCGGTGATGTTCCTGCCGTCGACCGTCACCGAACCGCCCGCTGGCTTGTGCAGACCGGCGATCGTGTTCAGCGTCGTCGTCTTGCCCGCGCCGTTCGAGCCGATGAGGGCGACCAGGGTGCCCTTGGCGACCTCGATGTCGACCTCACGCACCGCCTGGACCGCGCCGTGCGCGGCGGAGAGTCGCGATACGCGCAGCATCGGATCGCTTGCCAAAGTAGGCCTCCTTGACCTCGTCCTGCTCCAGGCACCACGTCGGGGCGCCTTCGGCGAGCAGGGCGCCGGAGCTCATCACCGAGACGGTTTCGCAGAAGTCCTCGACGAGCCGCATGTTGTGCTCGATGAGGATCAGCGTCAGACCGAGGTCGCGCAGCTCGACCAGCAGCCGGCCGACCTCCTGGGACTCGGCGTCGTTCATGCCCGCGGTCGGTTCGTCGAGCAGCAGGACCCGCGGGTCGGTGGCCAGCGCCCTGGCTATCTCGACCCGGCGCTGGTCGCCGTAGGACAGCGTCTCGGCCAGTGCCGAGTGCGGCGCACGGCAGCCGACCTGGTCGAGCAGCGCGGCGGCGCGTTCCCGCGCCTCCCGGCGCTCCCGCCGTTCCGACGGGTTGAGCAGCAGGGCGCCCGCGATCGTGGACTTCCGCTGCGCGTAGGCGCCCGCCACCACGGTCTCCAGCACGGTCAGGCCGGGGAACAGGCGGATGTTCTGGTAGGTCCGCCCGACGCCCTGGCGCGCGATCCGGAACGGCTGCATCCGGGTGATGTCGTTGCCGAAGACCTCGATCCGGCCGGAGTCGGCCTGGATGAAGCCGCTCACCATGTTGAGCACGGTGGTCTTGCCGGCGCCGTTGGGACCGAGGATGCCGTGGATGCGGCCGGGTGGAACCTGGATCGTGATGTCGTCGACGGCCTTGAGGCCGCCGAACGCCTTGGTGAGGCCGGTGATGCCGACCGCCGTCCCGCTCACGACGTCACCTCCGCGCGTGCGGCGGGCCGCGGGTCCGGCTCGCCCGGTCCTGGATAGTTCTGTTCGGGGTCCTTGCGCCGCCAGCGCGACTGCGCCAGCCGCAGGCGCCGCACGTCGACCAGGCCGCGCGGCATGTAGATGATGATCACGACGAGGAGGACCCCGGTGACGACGCCGTCGTACTCCCCCATCGGTTCCCGCAGCAGCTCCGGCAGGATCGTGAAGACGACCGCGCCGACGATCGGCCCGAGCCAGTGGAACGCGCCGCCCAGCACGACCGCCGCGAGCGTGACGAAGCCCAGGTGGGTGTAGAAGGTGTCCGGCCCGATGTAGCGCAGGAAGCTCGACTGCAGGATGCCGGCGGCGCCGCCGAGCGCTCCGGACAGGACCATGCCGACGAACTGGATCCGGCGCGGCGAGATCGCGAGGGTCTCCGCGACGGCGGGGTCCTCGCGGACCGCGTCGGCCGCGAGCCCGAAGCGCGAGCCGGCGAGCCGGGCCAGCACGTAGGCGGCGAGGACCAGGGTCCCGATCAGCCACGCCCACGTACCGAGGTCTCCCGGAACGAGGGTGCCGGTCGCGCCGCCGGTCTGCTCCGGCAGGTTGAGGATCAGGACCCGGCCGATCAGCACCATCGCGATGGTGGCCATGGCGAGGTAGTGGCTGTCGAGCCGGATCAGCAGGCCAGCCGTCACGGCGCCCATCGCGGCGCCCATCGCGGCGCCGAGCAGCAGGCCGAGCAACGGCGGCATGCCGAGCACGCCGGCGAAGTAGCCGAACGTGAACGAGCTGACCGCGCCGAAGAAGACCGGCGCGAGGCTCAGGACACCCGTCCAGAGCGAGGCGTAGACCGCCAGCGCGAAGAGCGCGTTCACCCCCGCGAACTGCAGGGTGGTCATCCAGGCCGTGGTGCTCACGTGTCGTCTCCCCTCGCTCAGGCTCGGACGAGCTGTCGTTCGCCGAAGATGCCCTGCGGCCGGAACACCAGGACGACGAGCAGCACGCCGAAGGTGATCGCGTCCCGGAAGCCGGACGAGATGTACTGCGCGCTCATCACCTCGATCACGCCGATGCCGACGCCGAGCAGTGCGGCGCCGCGGATGTCGCCGTACCCGCCCACGACGACCGCGGCGAACCCCTTGAGCAGCAGGGCCTCGCCGATGCCGAACGACACGTTGTTGTCGGAGAGCGCGGCGAGGACACCGGCCAGCCCGGCGATCGCGGCGGCGAGGAACGCCACGGCGATCAGCACGAGGCGGGCGTTGACGCCGACGATGGTCGCCGACCGCGGGTCCACCGAGACGGCGCGGACGGCCGCGCCGAACCGGCTGCGGGTGAGCAGCAGGTGCACCCCCGTCACGACCACCACGAGGGCGGCCACGCTGATCACCTGCGCGGGCAACAGCAGCAGCCCGGCGACCCGGATCCGTTCGGAGGGGACCGCCTCGGCCGGGTAGCCGGTGGCAGTGGGGCCCGCGAACGCCTCGGCGAGGGTGAGCAGCACGATCCAGATGCCGATGCTGGCGATGATCGGGGCGAAGGTGCCCGCGTCGCGCCTGCGCAGCGGCTCGAACGCGACCAGGTCGGCGGCCACGCCCAGCGCTCCCGCGAAGACGACGCCGGCGGCGAGGGCGAGCCAGAAGCTCAGCCCCAGCTCGGTCACCAGCCAGTACGACGACAGGGCGCCCCAGGTCGCGAATGTGCCGTGGGCGACGTTCAGGATGCCCATCTTGGCCAGGATCAGTGAGAACCCGACCGCGAAGAGTGCGTAGATCGCCCCGAGCGCTATGCCGTTGAGCAGCTGTTGCATCAGCAGTTGCACGGAACGGTCCTCCTTTGGACGAGCGACGCCGGATCCGGCCCCTGCGCTGAATCAAGCGCTCGCTTGAAGCGAGTAACTCACCTCACACCACGCCGTGTCAATGAGGTAAATCAAGCGATTGCTTAAATTGCGGCGAGCGGTTACGTTCGCCGCACGACCGCGCACACCGGGCTGCCGACGTGCACTTTCCGTTGCCGCACCGGCACTGTCGGCGTCCGGCCCGTGACAAGGAGGTGACCGCGTGCCGCTTCCCCGCACCTCCACTCCGGACGACGCCGTGCGCCGCATCCCGGCCGGTGCCGCGATCGTCGCGTCCCCCGGATGCGGGACGCCCGAGACGCTGCTGACCCACCTCGCGGCCGCCGCGGACCTGCTCGGCGGACCGACCCTCTACTCCGGACTGCAGCTCGGCGCCTACCCGTTCCTCGGCGCCGCCGCCGAGGGGCTGCTCCGCTACCGCACCTGGCACCCCTACGGGCCGGCGCGCGCGGCGCTCTCCCCCGGCCGGGTGGACTACGTCCCGGCCCGCGCCTCCGCCGTGCCGCGCCTGCTGGACCAGTGGGAGACTTCGGTCGCGCTCGTCCGCGTGTCCCCGCCGGACCGCAACGGCTGGTGCAGCCTCGGGCCGTCCGCCAGCTACGTTTGCCACGCGGTCGCGCGGGCCGCGTTGGTCATCGCCGAGGTCGACCCGGGCACCCCGCGCACGACCGGCGACTCGATGCTGCACGTCACGCAGCTCGACGTGCTGGTCGACGCCGACACGCCGGCGTGCGAGTTCCCCGCCGCGGTCCGCGACGAGGTGAGCGACCGGGTGGCCGCCCGCGTGCTCGGCCTGCTGCCGCCGGAACCGACGCTGCAGCTGGGCATCGGGGCCGTGCCGGAGGCGCTCACCGCGTTCCTCGCCGAACGCGGGGCCGGGCCGCTGCGGGTGGTCGGCATGGCCAACGACGCGATGGTGGACCTCTTCACGCACGGGCTGCTGCGGTGGACCGACGTCGGCGAGCACCCCGCGATCCGCGCGGCGGAGCTGATGGGGACGCGCAAGCTCATGGAGTTCGCCGACGGCAACCCGGCGGTGGTGCTGCGGGACAGCCGCTTCGCGCACGACCCGCGGGTGCTGGGACGGATCCCCCGGCTGGTGACCGTGAACTCGGCCGTCGAGGTGGACCTCGCCGGTCAGGTCGGGTCCGAGCTGGTGCGCGGCCGCCAGGTGTCCGGCATCGGCGGCGGCGCCGACTTCGCCGAGGCCGGGTTCGCCTCGGACGGCGGCCTGTCGATCATCGCGCTGCCCTCGGCGACGCCGGACGGCAGGCACAGCCGCATCGTGCGCAGGCTCGGCGCCGACGTCGTCTCGCTGGCCCGCCACACCCCGGACGCCGTGGTCACCGAGCACGGCGTCGCCTGGCTCCGCGGCCGCACCGAGACCGAACGCGCCGAGGCCCTCGCCGCCGTCGCGCACCCCGGCCACCGCGCCGGCCTCACCGACCCCGAGGAGACCCCATGACCGTCCACACGCGACGCGGCCGCTACTACGAGGAGATGGTCCCCGGCGACGTGTTCAAGCACGAGCCGGGCCGCACGATCACCGAGGCGGACAACGTCCTGTTCTGCAGCATCACCCTCAACACCCAGACCCTGCACCTCGACGCCGTGAAGTCGGCCGAGTCCGAGTTCGGCCAGCGGCTCGTCAACAGCCTGCTCACCCTCGGAATCGTGTGCAGCATCGGCGTTCCCGACCTCACCCAGAAGACGACGATCGCCAACCTGGGCTTCGACAAGATCGCGTTCCCCGCCCCGGTCTTCATCGGCGACACGCTGTACTGCGAGACCGAGATCAGGGACCGCAGGCCGTCGGCGTCGCGGCCGGGGCAGGGCATCGTGACGCTGGAACACCGCGGCCTCAACCAGGACGGCGTGCTGGTGTGCTCGGCGGTCCGCGCCGCTCTCGTGCGGTTCCTGCCCGAGGGCGAGACCGCCCTCCCCTGAGGTGACCGGCATGCGGCCACCCCGTCAGAGGGTGTCCGCGCTGCCCAGGACCAGGGTGCCGGAGCTCATGAACATGCCGCCCACACCGGTGCACACGCTCACGTCCACACCGTCCACCTGGGCCGGAGCGGTGCCGCGGACCTGGCGGACCGACTCCTGGATCGCGAACATGCCGTACATGCCGGTGTGCGTGTAGGACAGGCCGCCGCCGTTGGTGTTCATCGGGAGGCGGCCGCCGGGGGCGGTGTTGCCGTCCGCGATGAACGCGGGCGCCTCGCCGCGGCCGACGAACCCCAGGTCCTCCAACCCGTAGATCGGCACGTGCGCGAAGGCGTCGTAGATCATCAGGTGGTCGACGTCCGCGTGCGCCAGGCCGGACTGGGCGAAGGCGCGTTCGCCGCCGATGCGGATCGCACGCGACGACGTCAGGCTCTCCAGCCCGGAGACCACGGAGGACTCGCTGGACTCCCCCGCGCCCAGCACGTAAACCGGCGGCGCCGGCAGGTCGAGCGACCGGGCGCGTTCGGCGGAGGTGAGCACCAGCGCGCCGCCGCCGTCGGTCACCAGGCAGCAGTGCAGCAGGTGCACCGGGTCGGCGATCACGGGCGAGGCGAACACGTCCTCGACGGTGATGGGGTCGCGTAGCTTGGCCCGCGGGTTCATCGCCGCCCACTGCCGTTGCACCACCGGCACCATCGCGAGCTGCTCGCGGGTCATGCCGTACTCGGCCATGTAGCGCCGCACGCCCATCGGGAACAACGACGGCGCGCCGACGGGACCGTGCGGCACCTCCAGCTGCGCCATGAACGACTGCGGCGCGGGCGCCCACGGCACCATGCCCACCCGCGACCGCCCCGACTCGCCGTGGGTCACGAGCACGGTCTCGCACAGGCCCGCGCTGATCGCGGCCATCGCGTGCCGCACGTGCAACATGTACGACGAGCCGCCGACGTTCGTGCCGTCCAGGTACTCCGGGACGATGCCCAGGTAGTCGGCGACGTCAACCGGCATCTCCCCCGCCGACGCGACGCCGTCGACGTCGGCCGGGGTCAGGCCGCAGTCGGCGAGCGCGTTGAGCGCGGCGTCGACGTGCAGCTGCAGGGCGGACATGCCCGGGATCTTGCCCAGCTCGGTGCTCTCGGCGGCACCGATGATCGCGACGGCTCCACGCAGGTTCACCCGGCCACCTCGAAGCAGACGATACGGCGCTCGCCGCGTTCCTCGAACGCGACCCGCACCGGCGCGTCGACCTCCAGCGAGTCCGGCCGGTCGGTGCGGATCAGGGCGGTCAGGTTCGGTCCCTCCGCCAGCCGCACGACGCCCAGCGCGTAGGGCGCCTCGAACCCCGCCGGGGCCCGGTGGTTGATCACGAACGACAGCAGCACACCGTCGCCCG
>NZ_DASVFL010000036.1:0-4073 GCF_036380075.1 Lentzea sp.
CTCACCGGTCTTGGCGAGCAGGCTCGCGACGTGCTTCTCGGCCGTGCGCGGCGAGATGTAGAGCCGCCGGGCGATCTCGGTGTTGCCGAGCTGTTCGGCGAGCAGCCGCAGCACCTCGTTCTCCCGCGCCGTGATGCCGAGGACCCGCAGCCGGGCGGGAACCTCCCCGCTGCCGGTGCGGCGTTGTGCCGCGGTCCACCCCGCGCGCCGCAGCACCGCGCGGCAGGCGCTCGTGAGCGCGCTCATCCGGTTGACGTGGAAGTACTCCTCGGCCTCGCGCAACCAGGTCGCCGGGTCGCCCCACCCGTCGGCCAGCGCGGCCTCCGCGACCAGCCGCAGGCCGAGCCGGCGCGCCAGGGCGAACGATTCGGCGATCCGGCCGTGCTCCGCCATCGCCTCGGCCGCGTCCGCATGGCGTCCGTTCCGGCCCGCCAGCACGGCTCTGGCGAGCAGGAGGAACTGCCGGTGCCACGCCCATCCGGCGGCGGCCGATTCGGGGTGGTGAATCCGGTCCGTCTCACCGTCGAGCACCGCCAGCAGAGCTCTCAGCCCGTGCGGCCAGGTCGCGACGTGGTGCGCGGGGTTCCCGGCGTCGACCCGCACGGCCAGGTCCAGCGCGTCCACGGCTGCCCGCCGGTCCTCCTCGGCGAGGGCGCAGAACGCCGCGCAGGTCGCCCGCACCAGCGGGGACGCGCTGTCGTCCAGTGACCGCAGGGCCCGTTCCATCGCCGGCCGGTGCCCGCGGTGCGCGAACATCACCGCCTTGGCGACGACCACGCCCGTGGCCGCGTCCCGCAGGCCCAGCCCCGTCATCGCCGCGAGGCCGCGGTCGGCGAGCTCGGTGGCCCGCACGAACTCGCCGCGCAGCACCGTCGTCAGCACCAGGTCCGCCTGGAGCAGGTGCCCCTCCAGCACCGCGCCGGCCTCGAACGCGCGCTCGCACGCCTGACGCAGCCTGGTGTCGTCACCGGACCGCAGGGTGTCGTTGAACCCGGACCTCGCCCGCGACCGCAACCGCATCGCCGGCAGCCGGTGCTGGTGCGCCAGCTCGGCCATCCGGCGGAAGTGCGCGTCCGACTCGGCCAGGTCCCGCTGCCGGGCCAGGGTTCCCAGCAGCTCCAGTGCCTCGCAGGCGACCACCGGCAACGTGGACCGCGCGGCCTCGGCCAGTGCGCGCAGCGCCGGTTCTCCCGCTCCCGTCAGGTTCGCGGTGATGAGGTCGATCCGCGCGGTGAGCTCCGGCGCCGCGTCCGGTCCCAGCAGCGCGCGTGCGGTCTCCACCTCGCGGGTACCGCGCGACCACAGCCGCGCCCGCACCGCCACCAACGCCAGGGTGGTGTGCAGCACCGCCCGTCCGGGGTCGTCGAGACCGAGGTCGTCGACGCTCGCCGCCAGGGCGAGCGCCTGCTCGACCTCGCCCGCCTCGGCCAGCGCGGCGAGCAGCGGTGCCAGCACCGCGATCGGCTCGCAGCAGTCCGTCGCCAGCTCCTGCGCCCGGCGCAGCAGCCGCACCGCCCCGGCCGCGTCGCCGTCGACGAGCGCGCGCGTCCCGGCGTCGACGAACAACCGCCGGGAGGCCTCGGCATCACCGGCCGCGAGCCGCAGCTCCGCCGCCACCGCGCACCACTCGCCGGGCAGCTCCGGCCGGCAGGTCTCCAGCGCCTCGGCGGCGCGCCGGGCGAGCACCGCCCGTTCGCCGGCACCGGCCAGCCGCAACAGCGCGTGCGGGGTCAGCGCCTGCCGGAACGCGTACCGGTCGGCCACGAGGTCGTCCGGTGCGACGAGTTCACTGGCGACGGCGGGACGCAGCCGTCGCACCAGGTCCTCCAGGCTGAGGCCGCACGCGACCCGCAGCACCGGCAACGGGAACCGGCGCCCGAACACCGCGGCGACGGTGAGCAGTTCGGTGAGCTCGGAGCCCAGCCGGCGCACCCGTGCGGAGACGCTGTGCACGACCGCTTCCGGAACCGCGGTGTCCGTGCCGGTGACCCCGTGGCGGAGCAGTTCCTCCGCGATGAAAGGCACGCCCTCGCTGTCCCGGAACACCAGGTCCACCACCGCGGCCGGCGCCTCGCCGAGACAGGACGCGACCAGGTCCCGCACCCGGGACCGGTCCAGCCTGGCCGGTTCGACGACGGTGAGGCGGCCGCGCCCGCTGCCGCGTGCCAGCTCCAGCACCGGGCTCTGCTCACTCCTGGCGGTCGCGAGCACGGCCACCCGCCCGGTGAGGTGGTCGGCGAGGTAGTCGAGGATGGCCACGGTGTCCGCGTCGGCCTCGTGCAGGTCTTCCAGGACCAGCACACAGCCCGTGCCGCGGCCGATCGCGCCCAGCAGCCGGAGAAGCCCTTCCGCGACAACGGGAAGCTCCTCCACGGCAGGCGAAACCGTGCTATCACGCCATTCCGGGGCGAACCGGGCGAGTGCGGCGCGGTAGGGGAGGAGCTCCGTGCCGGGCGGCACCCCTCCTTCCCTGGTGAGCGAGAGCAGCGCCTCGGACAGGGCCCGCAGTGGGGTGGCCGCGTCGGCCCGGCCGCGCAACACCCGCATTCCCCACGACATCGCGTGGTCCGCGGCCGTGCTGACGAGCCGTGACTTCCCGATGCCCGGCTCACCGACCACGAGCGCCGCGCCGCCGTGTTCCACCACGGCCGTGAGCACCCGTAACTCCTCGTCGCGCCCGATCATCCGGGGCGACGGCACTGTGACGGCTCCCATTCCGGGCACGATCGGCTGTTCGCGTACACAACGCCGTACACGGCCTCGTGTACGGACAGGCGCTTCACTCCGATTGGGTGCGTACGAGTCGCGTTCCCGACCGTAGGCTCGAACCGCCGACAGTTCCCGCCGACTGTGGAGAGTGCAGGTGCGGCTTCGCATTCTCGGACCGGTCGAGATCGCCACCGACCACGGTCCCGCGTTGCCGGCGCGCCGGATGGCCAGGGTGTTGCTCGGCACGCTCGCGTTGCACGCCAACACTTTCGTACCGGCCGACCGGATCGTCGACGCCCTGTGGGGCGGCTGTCCTCCCCGTTCCGCCCGGATCAACTTGCGGTCGTACGTCAGCGACCTGCGCCGGCTGCTGCGGTCCGGCGGGAAGGACGGCACGCGGATCGAGACGGCGAACGGCGGCTACCTGCTCGCCGCCGAACCGGACGACCTGGACGTGCTCGCCTTCACCACCCTCGCGGAGGCGGGCCGCGACTGCCTCGCCCGCGGTGAGTACGACCAGGCCGTCGAGCGGCTGACCAGTGCGGGCGAGCTGTGGCGGGGGAGGGTCCTCGACGGCGTGCCGGTGCCCGAGGCGGTCCAGCCCACGGTCCGGATGCTGGAGGACCGCCGCGTCGACGCCATCGAGGACTGCGTGCAGGCACGACTCGAGCTCGGCCGCCACGCCGGGCTCGCCGCCGAGCTGCGCGAGCTGACCGGTCGTTACGAGCTGCGGGAACGGTTGTGGGGCCAGCTGATGCTCGCGCTGTACCGCAGCGGCCGGCCGGGGGAGGCGATGCGCGCGTACGACCGGCTGCGGCGCGTGCTCGACGCGGAGCTGGGTGCCGGCCCGAGTCCCGAGATCAAGCAGCTGTACCAGCGGATCCTGCGCGACGACCCCCGGTTGGCGGGCCCTGCCCGGACCGCCGCGGTGCTGTCGCGCGGCACACCCGTTCCGTGGCAGCTTCCCCTGGACGCGGACCCGTTCGTCGGCAGGCACGACGAGCTGCGCGGGCTGGACCACGTCACCGGCGCGGTCGCCGCGGTCGTCGGAACGGCCGGCGTGGGCAAGACCGCGCTCGCGGTGCACTGGGCGCACGCCGCGCGCAGCCGGTTCCCCGACGGCTGCCTGTACGTCGACCTGCGCGGGTACGGGCCGGAGGAGCCGGTGCCGCCGGAGCAGGTGCTGGCCGGGTTCCTGCGGGTCCTCGGCGACCGCGCCACCGACGCCGGGCACGAGGTCGCCGAGCTGTCCGGCCGGTACCGGACGTTGCTCGCGGACCGCCGGATGCTGGTGGTGCTGGACAACGCGCGTGCCTCCGACCAGGTGCGGCCGCTGCTGCCGGGCACCGCGGGCTGCCTCGCCG
>NZ_DASVFL010000037.1:0-46495 GCF_036380075.1 Lentzea sp.
CTGGGCCACGTACTTCAGCACCACTCCTGCCTGCTTCACGCCGAGCGCGGCGGTCGGTTCGTCGAGGATCAGCACCTTGGCGCCGAAGTGCACGGCGCGGGCGATGGCGACGCACTGCCGTTCGCCGCCGGACAGCGTGCCTACGGGCTGCTCTACGTCGCGGAGGTCGATGCCCATGTCGGACAACGCCTTCTTGGTGATCTCCTTGCCCTTCTTCCGGTCCAGGAAGCCGAAGCGAGTCGTCGGTTCCGAGCCGAGGAAGAAGTTGCGCCACACCGACATCAGCGGCACGACGGCGAGGTCCTGGTACACGGTCGCGATGCCGCGGTCGAGCGCCTCGCGCGGCGAGGAGAACTTGATCTCCTCGCCCTCGACCTTGAACGTGCCTTGGTCGTGCTGGTGGACGCCCGCCAGGATCTTGATCAGCGTGGACTTGCCGGCGCCGTTGTCGCCGAGCACGCAGGTGACCTCGCCGGCGTTGACGACGGTCGACACGTCGCTCAAGGCGATGACGCTGCCGTAGGTCTTGCCGATGTTCTCGACTTCGATCAGCGAGGTCATCGCTTCACCCTTTCCGCCCGGCGCCGCAGCATGTTGTTCACCAGCACCGCAGCCAGCAGCATCACGCCGAGGAACAGCTGGAACCAGTCGCTGTTCCAGCCCGCGTAGACGATGCCCTGACGCGCCATGCCGAAGATCAGCGCGCCGATCGCCGCGCCCACCGCGGAGCCGAAGCCGCCGGTGAGCAGGCAGCCGCCGATCACCGCCGCGATGATGTACTGGAACTCGAGGCCGATGCCCTGGTTCGCCTGCACGCTCGCGTACCGCAGGATGTTGATCGACCCGACGAGCCACGCGGCGAACGCCGTGGTCATGAACAGCAGGATCTTCGACCGCACGACGGGGACGCCGACCGCGCGCGAGTTCTGCGCGGCGCCACCGATCGCGAAGATCCAGTTGCCGAACCGGGTGCGCATCAGCACGGTCGACGCGACGACGGTGAACAGGACCCACCAGATGATCGACACGTAGAAGCTGGTGCCGCCGAGCTGGAACGTCGAGGCGAACAGGAACCCCGCCGACTCGTAGCCGGCGGTCTCCCGCATGCCCGACACCTGCACGCTGCCCGTCACCAGGCGCGTGACGCCCAGGTTGAGGCCCTGCAACGCGAGGAAGCTGCCCAGCGTCACGATGAAGCTCGGCAGGCCCGTGCGCATCACGAGCCAGCCGTTCAGCGCGCCCACCGCCAACGCGAAGGCGAGCGACACCAGCAGCGACAGCCAGACGTTGAGTCCGAGCCGGGTGGCGAGGAGAGCCGTGACGAGCGCGGTCGAGGCGGTCATGACACCGGCGGACAGGTCGAACTCACCGCCGATCATGAGCAGCGCCACGGCGACCGCCATGATGCCGAGCATGGAGGCGTCGTCCAGCCAGGTGGCCGCGCCGCCGAGGCTCAGGAACTGCTCGGTGACCACCGAGAAGAACAGGAACACCAGCAGTGCGCCGAGCATCGCGCCGATCTCGGGGCGCTTGATCAGCTGGTCCATCGGCTTCGGCTTGCCCAGCCGTTCGTCGGCAGCCGGTGGCGCTGTGGCCGTCACGGTCATCTCCCCGCTTCCCCTTACCTCTTGCCGTTCTTGGCGTACTCCGCGACCTTGTCCACGTTGGACTTGTCGACGAAGCCGGGACCGGTGAGGACGGGCTTGCCACCGCCGAGCGTGTTGGCGTTGTCCTTGAACAGCTTCAGCATCACGACCGGCAGGTAGCCCTGCTGGTACTGCTGCTGGTCGACGGCGAACAGCACCTCACCGGACTTGATCGAGTTGACCACGTCGGCGTTGAGGTCGAACGTCGCGACCTGCGCCTTGGAGCTCGCGCCCTTGATCGCCGAAGCCGCGTTGACGGCGACCTGCGGGTTCAGCGCCAGCACGCCGTCGACGGCCGTGTCGGACTGGAGCTTGGCCTTGATGCGGGCCTCGATGTCGGTCGGGTTGGAGATGTCGACCTGGAGGTTCTCCACAGCGCCGCCGAAGCCACTGCGTGCGCCGTCGCAGCGCTGGTTGAGGCCCGAGTTGCCGGCCTCGTGGATGACGCAGAGCAGCTTGGTCTTGCCGGCGGCCTTGAGCTTCTTGCCGGCTTCCTCACCGGCGATGGACTCCTCCTGGCCGACGTGCGCCATGGCACCGAACTCGGCGCTCTTCGCACTGCCGGAGTTGATCGTGATGACCGGGATGCCGGCCTTCACCGCGTTCTCGATGGAGGTCTTCAGCGCGTCGGGGTTGGCCATCGACACGACGATGCCGCCGACCTTCTGCGACACGGCGTTGTCGATCAGCTTGGCCTGGGCGCCGGGGTCTCCGTCGGAGTTGTAGGTGACGCCGACGCCGAGCTGCTTGCCCGCGTCCTCCGCGCCGACCTTCACCACGCTCCAGAACGCGTCGCCCGCGGTGCCGTGCGTGATGACCGCGACCTTGAGGTCACCGGAGGCGGCCGGCGCGCTGTTGTTGCCCGTGTTCTGCGACTGAGTGCCGGTGGGACCGCTACAAGCGGCGAGCAGAGCGACACCGGCGAGCGCGACGCCCGCACGGAGTACCAGACGAGACTTCATCGTCTCCAGTCCCTTCAGAGGATCTTGCTGAGGTGCGCAAGACTGCGCGCGGTGTCCTGAAGTGGCTTGTCCACGGGACTTCCATCCTTGAGCTGCGTGTCCTGCTCAAGCACGAACCAACCGGTGTAGCCCGCCTCTTGGACGAGCTCCACCAGTGCTTCCACGTCCACGTCGCCGTCCCCGAGCGGCACGTAGATGCCCTGTTCCACGGCATCGGTGTAACTGAGCTCGCCGCTGCGCACCTTCGCCGCGATCTCGCCACGCACGTCCTTGAGGTGCACGTGACCGATCCGGTCCGGGTAGCGGCGCGCCAGCTCGACCGGGTCCGCGCCACCGATGAGGAGGTGGCCGGTGTCCAGGCAGAGCTGGAGATCGGAGTCCGCGAGGAACCGCTCGACCTCCGCCTCCCGCTCGACGTGGGTGCCCACGTGCGGGTGCAGCACGGTCGTGAGGCCGTGTCCTGCGGCGATGTCGCGGATCTTCGCGCAGGTGCCGACGAGGGTGGTCCACTCGTCGTCGCTGAGCTTCGGGGTCTCGTCGTAGCCGTCGAGGCCGGTGGCCGCGGCGAGCACCAGGACCTCGGCACCGCCGGCCTTCAGGATGGCGGCGACGCGGTCGGCCTCGTCCAGGGTGGACTGGACGTCAGTGTGCAGCGTGACCGCCAGGAAGCCGCCGACCAGCGTCAGGTCGTGGCTGCTCAGAAGGGTCTTCAGCTGCTCGGGATCGGCCGGCAGGTAGTCCGGCGGGCCGAGCTCGGTGGCGGTGAGGCCGAGCTCGTGCATCTGGCTCAGCACGGTGTCCGACGGCAGCACGTTGCCCCAGCCGGGCACCTCGCACACACCCCAGGAGATGGGTGCTCCCGCGATCTTCGCCATCCCTCAGTTCCCCTCGATCTTCACCGGCGCGCCACTGCGACGCGACTGCTCACACGCGACGGCCAGGCGGAGGCTGATCAAACTCTCTCGCGCCGGCGACGGATTCGCGACCTCTCCCTTGATGACCTGCGTGAACAGGTTCATCTCGTTCACGTACGCGCGGTGGAAGCGCTCAGGGAAGCCGGGATAGGCGTCGGCGCCCGCCACATGACCGCCCGGTTCCAGCGAGTTGAGCGGGGTGCGCGGGTCGACGCCGGCGACCAGCGAGTCCTTGCTGCCCATGACCTCGATGCGGTGGTCGTAGCCGACCGGGTCGTGGCGGCCGCCGGCCAGCGTGGCGTGCGCGCCGCCCGCGAACTTCAGCAGCACGACGGCGTTGTCGACGTCGTCGGCGTCCGCGAAGGCCTGGTGCACCAGCACGGACCCGCTCGCGTAGACCTCGACGACCGGCTCGCCGACCAGCCACGGCACCGCGTCCAGGTCGTGGATCAGCAGGTCGCGGAAGATGCCGCCGGAGCTCGGCAGGTAGGAGAAGTCCGGTGGGTTCGCGTCGTTGCCGACGGCCCTGACCAGGTAGATGTCGCCGACCTCGCCCGCGCGGATGCGGCGGTGCAGCTCGTAGATCGCCGGGTCGAAACGGCGCTGGAAGCCCACCAGCACCTCGACGCCGGACTTCTCGACGTCCGCGATCAGCGCGGCCATCTCGTCGACGTCGCTCGCGATCGGCTTCTCGCACAGCGTGGGGACGCCCCGGCCGATGGCGGCGCGCAGCATCTCCGGGTGGGTGTCCGTCGGGGTCGCCAGCAGGACGCCGTCGACGTTGCCCAGCAACGTGTCGAGGTCGTCCACGGCCTTGGTCCCGGCGAGCTCCGCCGAGGCCTGCGCGGCGCGACCGGGCACCGGGTCGAAGAGGAGCACCTCGTCGACGCGATCCAGTGCGGCGAGGTTGGTCGCATGCATGGTGCCGATCCTGCCGACACCCGCTACTCCGATCCGCATCGCAGGTTTCCCCTGTTCATCGGTTGGATCCGTTAGAGCGCTCTATTGGTTGGAGCGCTCTAATGCTGTAGCTTGCGTCACACGGGTGTCAAGGGTGCGTTTCCTGCCCGTGACGTGAGGGGAGGTGTTACCGGTGGTCAGGCCGACGATGGAAGACGTCGCTCTGCGGGCGGGCGTCTCCCGCGCACTGGTCTCACTGGTGATGCGCGGCTCGCCCAAGGTGAGCGACATGCGACGCACCGCGGTGCTGAAGGCGGCGGAGGAGCTGGGCTACTCGCCGCACGCGATGGCGCGTTCGCTGGCCTCGCGCACGTCGACCGTGCTCGGCGTGATGGTGTCCGACCTGCACAACGCGTTCTTCGCGGAGGTCGTGGACGGCATCGACGAGGTGGCGCGCGAGCAGGGGTTCGACATCATCATCAACACCGGCGGCCGCTCGCCCGCCCGCGAACGCCGCGCCCTGGAGTCCTTGCTGTCCTTCCGTCCCGCGGGCTTGGTCCTGCTGTCGCCCGTCGTGCCGGCGACGGCCATCTCCAAGGCCGCCGAACAACTTCCCGTCGTACTGGTCGCCCGGTCGTCCCGACTGTCCACTGTGGACACCGTGAACGACGACGGCGAGGTCGGCGCTCGGCTCGCCGTCGACCACCTGGTTTCGTTGGGACACCAGCGGATCGCCCACCTGGACGGCGGCGAGGGAACGCAGGCCGGACCTCGTCGGCGCGGGTACGTCGCCGCGATGGAGGCGCACGGGCTGGTGCCGCAGGTCGTCTCCTCCGAGTACACCGACGCGGCCGGGGCGCGGGCGATCCGCGGGTTGATCGCCGACGGCTCGTTGCCCACGGCCATCCTGTCCTGCAACGACTTCAACGCCGTCGGCGCCATCTCCGCGTTGGAGGACGCCGGGCTGCGGGTGCCCGCCGACGTGTCCGTCGTCGGGTACGACAACACGTCGCTGGCGGCGTTGCGGCACGTCTCGCTGACCACGATCGACCAGCCCCGTGCCGAGTTCGGCCGGCTGGCTGCCTCCGCGCTGCTGCAACGGGTGCGGGACGACCGCACCGAGCCGGTGCGCCATCTCCTCACCCCCTCGCTCGTTGTCCGGACCACGACAGCTTCCCCAGGAGGACCGCGTTGAGCACCATCCCCCACTGGATCGACGGCGCCCGCACCACCGGGGTGTCGTCCCGGACTTCCGACGTCTTCGACCCCGCCTCGGGCTCGGTGGCCGCGCAGGTCGTGCTGGCCGAACAGGCCGACGTCGACCTCGCCGTCTCGTCGTCGCTGAAGGCGGCGCAGTCGTGGTCGGAGTCGTCGCTGGCCACGCGCTCGCGGATCCTGTTCCACTACCGCCACCTGCTGTCCGAGGCGCGTGACGAGCTGGCCGCGATCATCACGTCCGAGCACGGCAAGGTGCTGTCCGACGCCGCCGGCGAGGTGCAGCGCGGCCTGGAGGTCGTCGAGTTCGCGTGCGGCATCCCGCAGCTGCTGAAGGGCGAGCACTCCGAGCAGGTCTCGCGCGGCGTCGACGCGTACTCGCTGCGGCAGCCGCTGGGCGTGGTCGCGGGCATCACGCCGTTCAACTTCCCCGTGATGGTGCCGATGTGGATGTTCCCCGTCGCCATCGCGTGCGGGAACACGTTCGTGCTCAAGCCATCCGAGCGCGACCCGTCGGCTTCGCTCCGGCTGGCCGAGCTGTTCCAGGAGGCGGGCCTGCCCGACGGCGTGCTGAACGTCCTGCAGGGCGACGCCTTCGCCGTCAACGCGCTGCTGGACCACCCGGACGTGGCCGCGGCGTCGTTCGTCGGCTCGACCCCGATCGCCCGGCACGTCTACTCCCGCGGCACGGCGGCCGGCAAGCGCGTCCAGGCCCTCGGCGGCGCCAAGAACCACATGGTCGTGCTGCCGGACGCCGACCTCGACGTGGCAGCGGACGCCGCCGTCTCCGCCGGCTACGGCTCCGCGGGCGAGCGGTGCATGGCCATCTCGGTGGTCGTGGCGGTCGGCGAGACCGGAGACTCGTTGGTCGAGAAGATCGCCTCGCGAACCCGCGCGCTGCACGCGTCCGTGCTGCCAGGGACTCACCCCGACGCGCAGATGGGCCCGCTGGTCACCGGCGTGCACCGGGATCGCGTCCGGTCCTATGTGGACGCCGGTGAGGCCGCCGGCGCGTCGCTGGTGGTCGACGGCCGCGGATACGCGCCTTCCGACGCGCCGGGCGGGTTCTGGCTCGCGCCGACGTTGTTCGACCACGTCTCCACGGACATGACCATCTACACCGACGAGATCTTCGGGCCGGTGCTGTCGGTGGTGCGCGTCGAGACGTTCGAGGAAGCGCTGGAACTGGTCAACGCCAACCAGTACGGCAACGGCACGGCGATCTACACCGGTGACGGGCTTGCGGCGCGCGAGTTCCAACGGCGTGTGCACGTCGGGATGGTCGGTATCAACGTGCCGATCCCCGTGCCGATGGCCTACTACTCGTTCGGCGGGTGGAAGGACTCGCTGTTCGGGGACACGCACGTGCACGGGGCCGAGGGGGTGCGGTTCTACACGCGGGCGAAGGCGATCACGGCGAGGTGGCCGCAGCAGCACGGCGTGAACCTGGGCTTCCCGACCCACGGCTGACCCTGTTCGGCCCATTGGCCGTCTTGTTCGCATTGCGCGAGCGAGGCGGCCTTTTCCATTCGATACGGACTAATTCACACGATTGCCGTAATGAAATTCCATTCAAACTTGATCATGGAATCTTGCACGAAAAGAATCCCTCCACGCATGCAGATACCCGCTGTAGTATCTCCATTCGAACCCGCACACCTCTTTCTCACGAGCGCCACTCGCTCGCCACGAAGAGGAGTAGGCCGCAGGAGGACGCATCAGGATGCCGCTCCACGAGGACACCAGTCCACTCGAGATGGCACGTCGCGCAACCTGCAAAGCCGAGTTCATCGCCGCCCTGAGCAAGCTTCGCAAGGCGAGTGGGCTGTCGTACAGCCAAATCGAGCTCAAGACAGATCATCGCTATCGAGTGTCGAGCAGCACGGCACAAAGGCTGTGCACTGAACAGCTGCCCAAGCACGAGGTGCAATTGCGAGCGTTCCTGATGGCTTGCGACGTGTCCGCAGAGGCGATCGCGGATTGGGTCAAGGAGTGGCAGAGACTGCTGTTCAGCTGATCCGCTGGAGCGCGTGACGGCCTCCTGCGCCAACAGGAGGCCGTACCCCGCAGCTCAGCTGGTCCATAGCCATGCCAGGGCTTTCACGACCTGATAATCCGGTCTCACACAAGCCTAATACCGCAGGCAGCTCGATGCCAGGGTTTGGATCCCTTTTGGACTCATTGGAACGGCCTCGATCTGCTCAGCCTTTCGCACCTGCACGAGAAGTTGACAAATTCTGGCCAGTTGGACGCCGTTGGACTGAGTTGGACTTCCTGTCCACACGACGTGGAAAAAGTGGGACGCCTCAGCCGTTGAGTGATCCTTCGACAGGATGCAAGTATTGCCGGACCGCACTGCGCGAGGTCAACGGTATCGCCAAGTACCGCCAGACCGCATCCCGCGCTCCGGTTGTTCGCTGTACCCCGAAATGAGCTGGTCCACCCGGCGTGCGGTCTCCGCACGCCGGGCAGCCGAAGTCAGGAGAAACTCATGCCTCTCGCTCCCAGCAGGCGCCCTCACCAACACAGACCCTCCGCCCAGCTCAACGGTGTTGTCGTGGCACTCACGCTCATCGCTTTCGGCTTCACCGGTTGGATGCTGACTCAGGGATACACACCCACCATGTCGGTCGCGACGGCCGGTGCGGTCATGGCGATTACGACGACCTTGGGCCGGGCCCGCATCGTCGGGCTCAGGCCGGCGTTGCCGCAGGAGGAGCGATGACCCCGGAACTCGAGCGGTTTCACAGGTTGCTCCGATCTGCCGTGGCAGAGCATCGCCCAGCCGGCCACTTCATGAAGCTGCTCGACCAGAACGGCCCTGCTCCGTGGCCGGACTACGCAGTCGCGATGTTCGAGATGACGATCGATCCAATTGTGAAGCGATCGCTGCGCCAGGCCTAGCAGGAGGCTATGTGGAGGCGTGATTCGCCTCGGAGTCACGAGAGTCATCCGATAACTCCCACATCACTGGAGGAGCTTCGTGCTTCGACAGTGGCCGAGTTCCTCGCTCTGCTGAAGAAAATCCAGGTCCGCTCCGGTCTGTCGCCTGCGAAGATCGCAGATCGAGCAGGCAGCAAGTTGGGCCGCAGTCAGGCTTACTCGATGCTGAACAGGGGGACGCTGCCGACCAAGCCAGAGCAAGTGCGTCTGTTCACCGTCACGTGCGGCCTGTCCGAGCCGCAGGTGTCTCGAGTGATGGAGCTGTGGACCAAGTTGCGGTGAGACGAGGAGAAAGCCCCCGCCGGGAGAGCGGGGGCTTTCTCCGTGCGAACGCGGTCAGGCGTCGACCTTCTCGCGTTCCGGCTCCGCGGGAGCGGCGGGCGGCTTCGGCAGGAACCGCCTGATCAGCGGGAAGAACAGGATCAGCAGGATCACGACGTAGACGATGACCGCCATCGGGCTGTTCACCAGGCCGGTCAGCGACCCGTCGGACAGCTGCAGCGACCGGCGCATCTGCTGTTCCGCGGCCGGGCCGAGGATCACGCCGATGATCGCCGGGAGCACCGGCAGGCCGTAGCGGCGCATGCCGAAGCCCAGCAGGCCGATCACGAACATCAGCAGCAGGTCGAAGATGTCCGCGTTCACCGCGTAGGCGCCGACCGAGGCGAAGAAGAGGATGCCCGCGTACAGGTACGGGCGCGGGATGCGCAGCAGCTTCGCCCACAGCGGGGCCAGGGGCAGGTTCAGCACCAGCAGCAGGGTCAGGCCGATGAACAGCGACGCGATCAGCGCCCACACCAGACCGGCTTCGCGCTGGAACAGCAGCGGGCCCGGCTGGATGCCGTAGGTCTGGAACGCCGCGAGCATCACGGCCGCGACCGCGGTGGTCGGCAGGCCCAGGGTCAGCATCGTGACCAGGGTGCCGGCGGCGGAGGCCGACGCCGTGGACTCCGGGCCCGCGACGCCTTCGATGGCGCCCTTGCCGAACTCGTCCTTGTGCTTGGAGAGCCGCTTCTCCGTCACGTACGACAGGAAGGTCGGGATCTCCGCGCCGCCGGCCGGGATCGCGCCGAACGGGAAGCCGATCACCGGGCCGCGCAGCCACGGCTTCCAGGTGCGCTTCAGGTCCGCCCGCGACAGCCACGGGCGGCCCACCGGGATGGGCGTGAACGGCTTGCGGCGCAGGTGGGCGGCGACCCAGAGGGCCTCGCCGACCGCGAACAGGGCGACCGCCACGACGATCACGTCGATGCCGTCGGCCAGGTGCAGCGAGCCGAACGTCAGGCGCTGCTGACCGGTCATCTCGTCGAGGCCGACCAGGCCGAGGGTCAGGCCGATGAGCAACGACGCCAGGCCGCGGATCCGGGACGCGCCCAGGACGGACGTGACCGCGATGAACGCCAGCACCATGATCGCGAACAGGTCCGGCGCGCCGATGTCGACGGCGTGCTTCGCGACGAACGGGGCCAGCAGGACGATCAGGATCGTGCCGATGATGCCGCCGGTGAAGTGGCCGATGGCGGCAGCGGCAAGCGCTTGCGCGCCACGTCCCTTGCGGGCCATCGGGTTGCCTTCGAACGCGGCCACGACCGCGGCGCTCTCACCCGGTGTGTTCAGCAGGATCGACGTGGTCGAGCCGCCGAACATGCCGCCGTAGTAGATGCCCGCGAACATGATGAACGCGCCGGTCGGCTCCATGCCGTAGGTGACGGGCAGCAGCAGCGCCACCGCCATGGCCGGGCCGATGCCCGGCAGGACGCCGATCGCGGTGCCGAGCAGCACGCCGACCGCGGCGAGCAGGAGGTGCGTCGGCGTCAGCGCGGTGGCGAAGCCGTCGAGGAGCTGGTCCACCTAGAACACCTCCATCAACGGGCCACCGGGGAGGGGGACGCCGAGCAGGTTGTTGAACACGACGAACGTGAAGATCGACAGGCCGGCCGCGATCAGCGGGTCGCGGACCAGGTTGCGGCTGCCGAGCGCGTAGGCCGCGCCCCAGAACAGGATGGCGCCGGAGATCGGGAACCCGACCACGCCGATCAGCGCCGCGTTCGCGAGGAACGCTCCGCACAGCAGCAGGACCGTGCGCCAGTCGGCGGGGGCGGACAGGTCGACGTCCTCGCCGGCTTCCGCCTCGCCCTTGCCGCCGCGCAGCACGTCGCGGGCCAGCAGCACGGCGACGACCAGCAGCAGCGAGCCGACCAGGACCGGCACGGCCTTCGGGCCCACGGGACCGCGCTGCGCGAAGTCGGTGGGGATGCGCAGCGCGTCGGTCAGCACCAGCACGCCGAGCACCACGAGCAGGACGCAGATGCCCAGCTCGGAGCGTTCGCGGAGCCAGCCGCGGGCCTCCGTCTTCGTCACGGTCGTCATGCGAGCCCCAAGTCCTTCAGCACCGTTGCCACCCGCTTGTTCTCGTTGTCCAGGAACGCCCCGAACTCGTCTCCCGGGGCGAACGCGTCGGTCCAGCCGTTGCGCTGCAACGCTTCTCCCCACTGCGGCGTCTTCTGCAGCCGCGTGAACACCTCGACGAGCTTGGCGCGGTCGGTGGGCGAGATGTCCGGCGGCGCGACGATGCCGCGCCAGTTGGTGAACTCGACGTCCACACCGGACTGCCGCAGCGTCGGGGCGTCGATCCCCTGGAGACGGTCCTTGCTCGTCACCGCCAGGACCCGCAGCGTGCCGGCCTGGATCTGGTCGCGGTACTCGCCGACGCCGGAGACGCCGAACGCGACCTTGCCGCCGAGCACGGACGCCAGCAGCTCGCCACCGCCGTCGAACGGGATGTAGTTGACGGTCTTCGGCGGCAGGCCCACCGCCTTGGCGATCAGCATCGGCGCCAGGTGGTCGGGGCCGCCGGGAGCCGAACCGCCGCCGACGGTCACGGTGCCGGGGCTGGCCTTCCACGCGTCGACCAGCTGCTGCATCGACGTGTACGGCGAGTCCTTCGCGACCACGACGATGTCCGGTTCCTCGATCAGCTTCGCGATCGGGGTGGTGTCGAGCAGCGAGTTCGGCGACTTGTTCGTGTACACCGCGCCGACGACGCCCAGGCCCATCGACATGATCAGCTTGCCGTTGCCGCGCTCGCCGACCGTGCGCCCGAGCCCGACCGTGCCGCCGGCGCCGGGCAGGTTGAACACCTCGGCGTTGCGCAGCAGGTCGGCGTCCTCCATGGCCTTCGCCGCCGTGCGGGCGGTGATGTCGTACCCGCCGCCGGGCGAGTTCGGCACCAGCACGCGCAGCGACCGCACCTGGCCGCCTTCACCGCTGTCCGCACCCGGTGACAGCAGCGGCGGCACCAGCAGGACGGCGAGCAACGCCGTCGCCACCGACACCCACACCTTCACCGACACTGTGATCCCCGCCTCTCGTCCGCGTGGTTGGACATGTTGCACTCGTGTAAACCTTGATGTCGCTCTTGCGCTCTCAAGGTTTCTTTCGGTCTTTCTGGTCACAGCTCCACCCGTGGGGAGGTCACGTGCGCCGCCGCCGTTCCCTGGCCAGTCAGCTCCTCGCCTGGCAACTCGTAGTCGTCACGCTGCTGCTGGGCGCGGTCGGCGCGCTGACGGTCGTCCAGACGGGCAGCAACTTCCGCTCGGACGAGGAACGCCGGATGCTGTCCGTGGCCGAGACGGTCGCGGCGAACCCGCTGGTCGGGGAGCAGATGGGCAACTGGCGGCTGCTGTCGGCGCCCGCCGAGACCGCCCGCAGCCTGTCCGGCGCGTCCTACGTGCTGATCCTCGACGCCAAGCGGCTCGTGATCGCCTCGCCGTACCCGGACCAGATCGGGTCCACACTGGACACCAGGACGACCGCGCTCGAAGGCCGGTCGTGGACGGGCACGGTCCGCGACTCGATCGAGGCGCACGTGCCGGTGTTCGACCCGGTCAGCCGCCGCGTGAACGGCATGGTGATCGCGGGGGCGGAGAACCCCGGCATCTTCGCCGGCGCGCTGGAGCAGCCCGTCGACGTGCTGCGCTACCTGGCGATCGCGCTGCTGATCGGCGTCACCGGGTCGTTGCTGCTGGCCAGGCGCGTGAAGAACCAGACGCTCGGGCTGGAGCCGCACGAGATCACCGCGCTGGTCGAGAACCGCGAGGCGCTGCTGCACGGCATCCGCGAGGGCGTCGTCGGCCTCGACGGCCAGAACCGGATCACGCTGGTCAACGACCACGCGAGCGACCTGCTGGTGCTGCCGGAGGACGCGGTCGGCCGGTCCGTCGAGGAGCTGGAGCTCAACGACCGGCTGCGCGACGTGCTGACCGGCCGCGCGACCGGCGTCGACCAGCTGGTGCTGCGGCAGGGCGTCGTGCTGACGTTGAACCGCATGCCGATCGACGGCGGCGAGGGCGCGGTCGTGACGCTGCGGGACCGCACGGAGCTGCTCGAGCTGCGGCACGAGCTCGACGCCTCCCAGCACGCGACGGACACGCTCCGCGCGCAGGCCCACGAGTTCGCGAACCGGCTGCACACGATCGCCGGGCTGATCGCGCTGAAGGAGTACGACGAGGTCACCCACTACGTTCACCGGATCAGCACGGCGCAGGACCAGTGGCGCGGCGAGGTCAGCTCGTCGATCGGCGACCCCGCCGTGGCCGCGCTGCTGATCGCGAAGGCGTCGCTCGCGGCCGAGCGCGGCACGGAGCTGCGGATGGCGCCCGACAGCGTGCTGGGCCGCGTCGACGACGCGTTGTCGGCGGATCTGGTGATGGTGCTGGGGAACCTGGTCGACAACGCGCTGGACGCGCTGGGATTGTCCGGCGGAGCGGGTAGGTGGATCGAGGTGGGTGTGGTGCAGGCGGACGACGAGGTCCAGGTGGTGGTGCGCGACTCCGGTCCCGGGGTGGCGCCGGAGCTCGCCGAGGAGGTGTTCCGGCACGGGTTCACGACCAAGGCGGCCTCGCACGGCGAACGCGGCATCGGGCTCGCGCTGATCAGACGGGCGTGCCTGCGGCGCGGTGGCTCGGTGACCGTGTCGGGGTCGGTCTTCACGGCAAGGCTGCCCTGGTGATCCGGGTGCTCGTCGTCGACGACGACTTCATGGTGGCCAAGGTCCACAGCGGCTACGTCGCGCGCACCGACGGGTTCGAGGTCGTCGGCGTCGCGCACACCGGCGGCGACGCGCTGCGGCTGGTCGCGTCGCTGAAACCGGACCTCGTGCTGCTCGACGTCTACCTTCCCGACCAAAGTGGACTGGAAGTGCTGAAGTCGTTGCGCGCCAACGAGGACGTGGACGTCATCGTGATCACCGCGGCGACCGACGTCGGCACCGTGCGGGGTGCGATGCGCGGCGGCGTGCTGCACTACCTGATCAAGCCGTTCGACTACTCGGCCCTGCGCGACCAGCTGGCGCACTTCGCGTCGCTGCGGGAGAAGCTGCACGGACTGGCGTCGGCCGGGCAGGCGGACGTGGACCAGGTCTTCGGTGCGCGCCCCACCTCGAAACCGTTGCTGCCCAAGGGTCTGACACCGGAGACCGCCCGGCTCGTGGAGACCGCGCTGCGCTCGCACCCGGACGGGCTGTCGGCGTCGGAGTGCGCGTCGGAGATGGGCGTCGCCCGCGTGAGCGCGCGGCGGTACCTGGAGCACTTCGTGTCGACCGGACGCGCGGAGGTCCGGTTGCGGTACGGCGGAACCGGTCGCCCCGAACGGATCTACGCGTTAGTCCCAGGAGCCTGACCGGCCGCGGCCGCGCTTGGTGTCGGCACGGCGCTTCTTCGAGGCGATGCGCCGTTCCTGCGACCCCTTGGTGGGCTTGGTCGCCCTGCGCACCGGAGGCGGCGGCGCGGCGGCACTCCTGAGGACCGCGGCGAGCCGTTCCCTCGCGGCGGCGCGGTTCTGCAGCTGCGCGCGGTGCTCGGACGCGGCGATCGTGAGGACGCCGTCGACGAGCCTGCCCCGCAACCGGTCGAGCATCCGCGCCTTGAGGTGCTCGGGGACCGACGGTGAGGAAGCCAGGTCGAACGAGAGCTCGACACGGCTGTCCGCCGTGTTCACCCCCTGCCCGCCCGGCCCGCCTGACCTGGAAAAACGTTCGCGCAACTCGGACGCCGGGATCACCAGCGTCCGAGTCACGGTCACGTCGTTCATGCGTTCAGGTTAGAAGGTCAGACCCGGAAGTGTCGCGATCTTTATCAGCGCATCCCTGCCGAGAACCGGTTCCGGCCGTGCGACCGGAGCGCTGACGTCCGGTACCGAGGGGTCGTCGCGGAAGGCGCCGAACGGGTCGCTCTGAATCCGGACGACCGTGCCGTCGGGCCGGATCGCGGACAACACCCAGAGCCGGGCACCGTCGTCCCTGCGGTCCAGGTACGTCACCACCTGGGTGGTGCCCACGACCTCGGTGCGGCAGTCGCGGTCCGGCTGCACCATGCCGCACCTGGTCTGGCCCGCGTCGGGACCGGACAGGATGATCGTCAGCCCGCCGCTGCCCCTCGCATCGGTCAGCTTCGCCACCGCGTACCGGTACTGGTCCTTCGAGTAGAACGTGAGCGCTCTGGCCTCACCCACGTCCTGCACCGCCACCCCCGGCGGAACGACGTCCGCGTCGCGCAGGACGCGGGTCAGCTCGGCATCGCGGTCGGCTCGCGTGCCGCCGAGGTCGGCGGACGTGGCCTTCTCGGAGGTCCGGCTCGGCAGCACCGCGACCGTGCCGAACCCGGCCAGCAGCACGAACGCCAGCGCGCCCGCGATCGCGGCACGCCGGCGGACCAGCTTCGTCTTCCCCTTGCGGATCACCTCGGAGGTGTGGATGCGCGACGCCGGCTCGTCCACCAGCAGGTCGCGCAACGCGGCCAGCCCCTTGGCTGCCTGGCTCTTCACCGTGCCCTCCGTCCTGCCGAGGACGCGGGCGGTCTCGGTAATGCTCAGGTCCTCCCAGTACCGCAGCACGACGACCGCGCGTTGCCCCGGTGGCAACGCGTCGAGCGCCTCCCGCAGGTCGAGGTCGGCGGACGTGTCCGCGACCGCGTGCTCGGGCACGGCGTCGACCGTGCGTTCGCGCTGGAAGAACCCGCGCCGGGTCTCGTCGATGGCGGTGCGCACCAGCACCTTGCGCGCATAGGCGTCCAGGCTGTCCTTGCGCACGCGCGACCACGCCACGTACAGCTTGATCAGCGCGGTCTGGACGATGTCCTCGGCGCGGTGCCAGTCGCCGCACAGCAGGAACGCCGTGCGGCGCATCAGCAGAGCGCGTGCGTCGACGTACTCCCCGAACTCGCGGTCCCGGTCCAACTTCCCCTCCTCGGTCGTCGCTTAGTACGCGACGACCGGGCCGGGAGGTTGCCCTGGAACGTCAGAAACGCGGGTGGTCGCCGACGAGCGCGGCGCCGCCCTCCTCGGACTTGGTGATCTCGCCGAGCACCCACGCCGGGACGTGGCGGGCGGTGAGCACGGCCAGCGCGCGGTCGACGTCCTCCGGCGCGACGACGGCGACCATGCCGACGCCCATGTTGAACGCCTTCTCCATCTCCTCGCGCTCCACGCGGCCGCGCTGGGCGATGAGCTGGAACACCGGCGCGGGCGTCCACGTGCCGCGGTCGAGCTGGGCGTGCAGGCCGGCCGGCAGGACGCGGGCCAGGTTCGCCGCGAGGCCACCACCGGTGACGTGCGAGAACCCGCGGACCTCGGTCTCGGCGATCAGCGCGAGGCAGTCCTTGGCGTAGATCTTGGTCGGCTCCAGCATCTCCTCGCCGAGGGTGCGGCCGAACTCCTCGACGTGGCCCTCCAGCGGCATCCGCGCGATCTCCAGCAGCACGTGCCGGGCGAGCGAGTAGCCGTTGGAGTGCAGGCCCGACGAGCCCATCGCGATCACGACGTCGCCGTCGCGGACCCGGTCGGGACCGAGCAGCTTGGACTGCTCGACCACGCCGACGCCGGTGCCGGAGACGTCGTAGTCGTCGTCGCCCATCAGGCCGGGGTGCTCGGCGGTCTCGCCGCCGAGCAGGGCGCACCCGGCCTGGACGCAGCCCTCGGCGATGCCCTTGACCAGCGCCGCGATCTTGTCGGGGACGACCTTGCCGACCGCGATGTAGTCCTGCACGAACAGCGGCTCGGCACCGCACACGACCAGGTCGTCGACGATCATGGCGACCAGGTCGATGCCGATGGTGTCGTGCTTGTCGAGCGCCTGCGCGATCGCGATCTTGGTGCCGACGCCGTCCGTGGAGGAGGCGAGGACCGGCTCCTTCCAGCGGTCGAGCTTGAGCTGGAAGAGGCCGGCGAAGCCGCCGATCCCGCCGAGCACCTCTGGCCGGTGCGCCTTGGCCGCCCACGGCTTGAGCTTCTCCACCGCCTCGTCCCCTGCGGCGATACTGACTCCGGCGGCGGCGTAGGTGGCCTTGGCGCTGTCGGTCACGTCAACTTCTTCCACTTGGATCTCGGGTGCCTCTTCAGGGACGACGCAGAGCGTCTTCGGCACCATAGCCGTTCGGCAGGACGGGAGCGGCCGAGCCCGAGACGCCCTTGAGGCCCTCGAGCAGGTGCTTGCCGATGAGCGCGTCCTGCGGCAGTTCGATCGGGTACTCGCCGTCGAAGCAGGCCGAGCACAGCCGGGTCTTGGGCTGTTCGGTGGCCGCGATGAGCTGCTCCAGCGACACGTACCCCAGCGAGTCGGCGCCGACCGAGCGGCGGATGCCGTCGTCGTCGAGGCCGTTCGCGATGAGCTCGGCCCGCGAGGCGAAGTCGATGCCGTAGAAGCACGGCCACTTCACGGGCGGCGAGGCGATCCGGACGTGCACCTCGAGCGCACCGGCCTCCCGCAGCATGCGGACCAGCGCGCGCTGGGTGTTGCCGCGCACGATCGAGTCGTCCACGACGACGAGCCGCTTGCCGCGGATGACGTCGCGCAGCGGGTTCAGCTTCAGCCGGATGCCCAGCTGGCGGATGGTCTGCGACGGCTGGATGAACGTCCGGCCGACGTAGGCGTTCTTGACCAGGCCCGACCCGTACGGGATGCCGCTGGCCTGCGCGTACCCGATGGCGGCCGGCGTGCCGGACTCCGGCACCGGGATCACCAGGTCGGCCTCGACCGGGTGCTCCTTGGCGAGCCGGCGGCCGATCTCGACGCGGGTGGCGTGCACGCCGCGCCCGGAGATCGTCGTGTCCGGCCGCGCCAGGTAGACGTACTCGAAGATGCAGCCCTTGGGCTCGGGCGTCGCGAACCGGGTCGACCGCAGGCCGTCCTCGTCGATCGCGATCAGCTCACCGGGCTCGACCTCGCGCACGAAGCTCGCGCCGACGATGTCGAGCGCCGCGGTCTCGCTCGCGACGACCCAGCCTCGTTCGAGCCGGCCCAGGACCAGCGGCCGGACGCCGTGCGGGTCGCGCGCCGCGTAGAGGGTGGACTCGTCGGAGAAGGTCAGGCAGTACGCGCCCCTGACCGCGGGCAGCAGCTCCAGCGCGGCCTGCTCGACGCCCTTGTCGGCCGCCGCGTGGGCGAGCAGGCCGCAGAGGATGTCCGAGTCGGTCGTGGCGCCGTTGCGCTCGACGATGCCGAGGCCCTTGGCCTTCTCCAGCAGCTCGGCGGTGTTCACCAGGTTGCCGTTGTGGCCGAGGCTCAACGCGCTGCCGGTGGCCGTCGTGCGGAACGTGGGCTGCGCGTTCTCCCAGGTCGTGGACCCGGTGGTGGAGTAGCGGCAGTGCCCGACGGCCACGTGGCCCTTGAGGCTCTGCAGGACCTGCTCGTCGAAGACCTGGCTGACGAGCCCGAGGTCCTTGAAGACGACGACCTGCGCCCCGTCACCGACGGAGATGCCGGCGGCCTCCTGGCCGCGGTGCTGCAGGGCGTAGAGGCCGTAGTAGGTCAGCTTGGAGACATCTTCACCGGGAGCCCAGACGCCGAAGACGCCGCACTCCTCACGGGGTTCCTGTTCGGGCTGGGAATGGTCGGCGACCACCGAGTTGGCTCCCTCACGAGTGGGGCTGGCTGCACCCCGAGTGTAAGTGGCGCAGGGTGTGGTAGACCCCCCTCGAACCCCTGGTGGGGTGACCAAACTCATGCCTTCGGCCGCACGCGCGCGGGTGTCAGGCCTTCCGGCAGGTCCTCATGTGGGTCACGACGTTCGAGTTGCCGAACGCGCTGCCCTTCTCCTGCTCCACCAGGCAGAGGACCTCGTCTCCGACGTCGGCACCACCGGAGACGTCGCTCTTCAGGTTGGACAGCCTGGTCAGGTCGCTCGGGTCCAGGGCGCCCTTCGGAGCCTCGCCCACCAGCTCGAGCCGGAAGAGCTCGGTCGGGGTGCTGTCGTCGAACGACACGATCTTGTAGCGCACTTCCCCTGCCTGCCAGCTCGCCGCACAACCGGTGAGCAGCAGGCAGCCGAGCAGTGCGGCGGCGAGCTTGCGCATCAGTGCCCCCGTCCGACCTGCAGGACGTCCAGCACGCGCCGGTCGCCGGTCATCTCCTTGAGGTTCATCCGGTTCCAGAGCCAGAAGTAGACGAGCTCGGCCTCACCGGTCACCTGTGCGTCGCCCTCCTCGCCGGGGGCGGCCGCACGGATCTCGGGGGCCTCGTCGGGGGTCAGGGAGATCAGCCAGGACTCGGGGACGTCGGTCGTCCTGACGACGGCCGTGCCGGGGGCGATGTTCGGCACGTCGCCCTCGGTCTTGGCGGCGACGATCGTGGTCAGCACCTCGTCGACGCCGTCGACGCAGAGGCCGGGGTCGGTGCCGGCGACCTGCCGGACCACCGTCTGCGCGTCGAAGCGGCGCAGCACCGTCTCGTGGGCGATGCGGCGGTGCCACACCCACGCGAGGTCGGGGGCGGCCGGCGAGAACGTCCACACCGGGCGGTTCCCCGGTACCGCGGCCAGGATCTCGGCGGCCGCGGTGAGCTGCAGGTCGAGGTACTCCAGCGGCGAGAGGCCGGCGGGCGGCGGGGGCGGCTCCAGCTGGGTGCGGCTGCCGGTGCGCAGGTACTCGGTGGAGGTCTCCAGGAAGCGCGCGAGGTGCACGACGAGGTCCTGGACGGTCCACCCCGGGCGCGTCGGCACCTCGGCCGTCGGATCGGCTTCCGCCACCGCCTTGCGGAACATCTCCGCCTGCTCGACGAACACGGCGGTCCACCGCTGTGCCGTCCACCCCGTCTGCACCATGAACGACATCGTGCCCCAAACAGTCATCGCATGAGCGGGGAACCGGACATCATGCTTCTGCGTCGCATGGATCGAAGACCAACCATGGGGGTGGCGGATGGCGATGTTCGGCGTTGAGCCCGAACTGCTGCGCAACGCGTCGAAGGAGTTCGGCAACGGCTCGGACGCGGTGCGCGAGGCGGCGGAGATGATCTCGATGCTCAAGCTGGACGCCGGTGCGCTCGGCGAGGTCGACGCCGCCGCCGAGTTCGCCGACGCGCTGTCGAAGTTCGCCGGCACGCACTCCCAGGACCTGCAACGCGGTTCCGCGTGGCTCACCGACGCCGCGGAGGGCCTCGTGTCGAACGCCGAGGCCTACCAGCGCACGGAGGAGGACCACGAGACCGTGCTGAAGAAGCTCTTCTCGGGACTGGGGGGCGGCAAGTGAGCTACGTGGACCCGGAGGCCCTGTACGGCAGGCTCGCGGCAGGGGACGTGGGCCGGATCGCCGCCGCCGCGGACCCGATCACCGGTGCGATCAGCGCGGTCAGCCGTGCGGGTGACTCGGTCGCCCGCGGCGGCAGGACAGCCGTGAGCAGCTGGGTCGGTGACGCCTCCGGGAAGTTCACCGCGCGCGCCGACCTGTCCGCCACCGCCGCCAAGGCAGCCGGGGAACGCCTCGGCGCGGGTGTGGACATCGTCCAGGCCGCCTCCCGCGCGTACGGCCAGATGCGCGGTGCCGCGGACCAGGCGATCGGCGTGTGGCGCAGCCGTCCGCCGGGGTTGGACGAACAGCAGACCCGCACGCTCGCCAACCAGGTCAACGACGCCCTGAGCAGGGTGAAATCCGGCTACGAGAACGTGCTGCGGTCGTACGCGGGTGCCCTGGGGAAGATCCCGCCCGGTTTCGAACAGGCGGCAGGAGCGGACAGCGGCTGGAGCCGCGCCGCCCAGCGCGCCGGCGGGCCCCTGCCTCCCGTGCCGCCGCCGGGCAGCGACCCCAAGATGGTCGCCGACTGGTGGAAGTCGCTCAGCAAGGACCAGCAGGAAGCGCTCAAGAACACCAAGTACCAGGAGCTCGGCCAGCTCCGCGGGCTGCCGGCCGACGTGCTGGACCACGCGAACCGCAAGCGCATCCCCGAGGACGTGACCCGGTTCAACCAGCAGAAGGACCAGCTGCAGCGGCAGCTCGCCGACCGGGCGCGCGAGCTGGGCGTCGACCCGAACTCGGCGGCGGGCCAGCGAGCGCTGCGCAACGACGCCCAGGGCTCGCAGCTGATGTCGCAGTACGACGAGGCGGCCAGGCGCGCGAAGAACGCGGAGGACGCGGCCGGTGCGTTGAAGACGGCCGACGAGCTCAGCCAGGAAACCGGCAAGCAGGCCTACGTGCTCGCGTGGAGCCCGGACGGCGCCGGTGCCAAGGAGGGCGCCATCGCCGTCGCGTTCGGCAACCCCGACACGGCCGACAACGTCGCGGTGACCGTGCCCGGCACCACGTCCAAGCTCAGCAGCTTCGGCCTCGACCAGGCCGCCAACCTCAGCGCCGAGATGGGTCCGAACGGCGCGGCGATCCAGTGGCTCGGCTACGACGCGCCCGAGTTCCTGCCGGGACAGGTCAACGACCCGGCCCAGGCGCGGGAGGGCGCGGCGATCCTGGCCCAGGACGTCGAGGGCTACCGGGTGACCAACCCGAACGCGCACGTCACGGTCGTCGGGCACAGCTACGGCAGCACGGTGGTCGGATACTCGGCCATGGACAACGGGCTCAAGGCCGACGACATCGTGTTCGTCGGCTCGCCGGGCGTCGGCGCGTCGAACGTGGACCAGCTGTCGGCCGGTGCCGGGCACGTCTACGTCGGCGGCACCGAGCACGACCCCGTCATCCAGGCCACGAGCGGCGACTGGTTCACCAAGGACGGCTCGTCGACCGGACCCTACGACTCGTCGTTCGGCGCGAAGACGTTCGGCACGTCCGGTGAGTCGTGGATCGGGCACGCGCACTCGTCGTACTACGACAAGGGTTCCGAGTCGCTGCAGAACATCGCGCGGATCGCCAACGGCGACGGCGGCCAGGTCACCGAGCAGCGGTGGCAGGACGCGCCGACGCCGCGGGAGGTGCCGGGCTCGAACCTGCCGGGCATCGGGCCCGTCATCGACTGGGGCGTCAACACCGGCAAGGAGGTCGTCGACATCGGCGAGGACGTCTGGCGCGGCGGCGGCCAGGTCGTGGACGACATCTCGCGCGGCAACTGGGGCGACGCGGCCGGGCACGCGTGGGACACGACCAAGGAGGTCGCGAGCGACGCCGGTGACGTCGTGGTCGACACCGTGGGCAACGCGGTCGAGCTGGGCCGCGACGTCGTCGAGGGCGTCGGCGGCGCCATCAAGACCGTCGGGTCGTGGTTCTAGAACTTCACGACCGGCAGCAGTGGTGACAGGTCGGCTCGGGTCCCGGAGGCGGTGACCCGAGCGCCGTCCAGGGCCTCGTCCCAGCTCAGGTCCCCGGTCGCGAGCTCCAGCCACGTGCGGGGGTCGGTCTCCACCACGTTCGGGGGCGTTCCGCGGGTGTGGCGCGGGCCCTCGACGCACTGCACGGCGGCGAACGGCGGGACGCGGACCTCGACGCTGCGGCCCGGCGCGATCTGCTCCAGGGTGCGCAGGCTCAGGCGGACGGCGGCGGCGAGCACGGGGCGTTCCGGCTGGTCGGCCTCACCGCGCAGCCAGGGGAGGACGGCCTGCACCGCGGCGCGCATCTCGGCGGGGTCGACGGCTTTGGCTGGCACGGCGCCCACATTAGCGAAGGGGCAGCGGCGGTCCCGGCGCTGTTGGTATATGTGGGCGGTGATCAGGAACTTCGCCGTCGTCGGTCCCGGGCAGGCGACCAGGGAGCGGTTGACGGCGGCTCTGCAGGCCGCGCCGGGCATGGCCGTCTACCGGATCGGGCGCGGCGCCGACCCGTTGCCGGTCTCGGCGACCTTCGACCCGGCCGACCAGTCGGGGTGCAGGAGCCTGCTCGACTGGTTCGAGCGCGGTGCGCCGAAGGGCGCGGTGCTGCTGGTCGACGACTGGGCGTTGTGCTCCGAGCAGGACCCGGAGCTCGACCGGACCGTCGAGTGGATCGCGGCGTTCGGACCGGGGCGCGGTGTGCAGACCGTGGTCACCGCCCGGAAGTGGGCCGACCTGCCGTCCCGGCTGCGCGGGCAGCTGCACGGCGAGCCGACGGACTTCCTGGCGCTGCACGGCATCGACGCCGACCTCGACGACATGTGGCAGCGCGACGACCTGACGGCGGCGGCCGGCGTCGACGACCGCGGGTGGCCGGTCCACCTGCGGGTCGGCATCGGCAGTGCCCTGCACCGCGGCAGCCCCGACCAGTTGCGGAGCGCGCTGCTCGGCCTCATGTCCACGCATTCGGCCGACCGCCTGCAGTACGTCCTCGTCGACGGCAACGGCAGTGGCGTCTTCGAGCCGTTGTCGTTCTCGTCCCAGGTCGCGCACACCGTCACGCCGGACGACGAGGCGGTCCTGGCGCGGCTGGTGGACGGGCTGGCGGGCGAGCTCGGCCGGCGCCAGGAGGCCAGGAGGCACGGCGAGACGTCCCCCGAGCTGCTGATCTGCGTCGACGGGCCGGAGGCGGTCTTCCGGCGCGAGCCGCAGTTCCGCGAGATCCTGCTCTCCGTCATGCGCGCGGGACGGTCGCTCGGCGTGCACGTCCTGTACTCCGGCGGCGTCCCGCAGATGCCCCACGAGCTGCCGGAGTGGCCGCTCGCCACGCCGACCTACGACCTCGGCGAGATGCTGGAGCTGCTGCCGCACGCGCCCGGTGCCGGCGAGGCGCGGGAGATCGTGCTGCCGCCGCTGGGCCATGACGGGAAACCGCTGACGCTCGACATGCTGCCGCCGGGGGCGCTCGGCGTGGTCGACAAGCCCTACGAGCACCGCCGCGACGTGCTCGTCCCGCACTTCACCACCGAGCTGCGCCACGGCGCGATCGTCGGCGCGCCCGGCACCGGCAAGTCGACGGCGCTGCGCACGCTCGCCACCGTTCTCGGCGACCTCAGCGCCTACCAGCTGCTCGACGGGCCGGGCGAACCCCTCGACCCGGAACGGCACATCGTCGTCACCGCGCGCACGTGGAACCAGGTGCCGCCGTTCATCCGCGACAGCCTCGCGTTCGGCATCGAGCTGCGCCTCGACGACCCGGCCACGTCGCTCGTCAGCGCCCGCAGCGCCGCGACGGTGCCGTTCCTGCCCGGCATCGGGCTGTCCGTGCGCGACAAGACCGCCGTCCAGATCGCCCTGCCGTGACGGTCTACCGGATCAGTCCCTCCGACCAGAGCGTCCTGGCCTGGTTCGAACGCGGCGGCGAACCCGGCGCGACGTTGCTCGTCGACGACTGGAAGCTCTGCGCGGCGAGCGATCCCGGCCTCGCCGAGTCGCTGCGGTGGATCGTCGCGACGGTCCGCGACGTCCGGGTGGTGATCACCGCCGGAACGCCGGACGAGGTCCCCGCGCACCTGCGTTCGTTCGTGCGCACGGACTTCCTCGCCCTGCACGGGCTGAGCGCGTTCACCAAGGCCGCCGCCTGGAAGGGCGACTGGTCCCGGGTTCCGATCGGCCACGACGGCGGCCCGGTCTCGGTCGGCCTCACGCACTACGACGGGCAGTACCGGACGGGTTCGCACCTCCACGCCACCACGCCGGACACGTTCCGCAGCCTGGTGCTCGGCCTGATGACCACGCACTCGCCGAAGCTGTTCCAGGCGATGCTGATCGACGCGCGCGACACGGACGCGTTCGACGGGCTCGACAAGGCCCCGCACGTCCACAGCCACTTCCACGAGGTGGCGGCGAACCCGGAGCCCGTCACCACGATGCTGCTGGCCGAGTCGGAACGCCGGCTCGAGGTCGTCGGCAACACCTGGACGATCTTCGACCACCGCGGTCTCGACCAGGTGCTCCCGCAGCTCCTGGTCTGCGTCACCGGTCTGGAGGAGATCCTCGCGGAGCACCCGGACTTCGCCACCACCCTGGCGACCGTCGCCGAGGACGTCGGCAAGTCCGGCATGCAGCTGCTGCTCGACAGCCCGCACCCGCTCGCACCGCACGAGGTTCCCGCGTGCACCGTGCCGGCGAACCTCGGCGAGGTGGCGAAGTCGTTGCCGGAGCTGATGGTGCGGGCCGAGCCCGTCCCGGACTTCTTCGCGCTGCACGGGATCGCGGACTTCGACCGGCAGCGGACCTGGCGGCGGCGCCCGGCCCGCGAGCAGCTCCGGGTCACCGCCGGCACCGACGAACACGGTCAGCCGGTCCTGCTCGACCTCAAGAGCGCGAGCCTCCAGGACGGGATGGGCCCGCACGGCGAGGTAGTCGGACCGCACCGCCAGGACCTGCTCCGCGCGTTGCTGCTCGGCCAGATGCTGTGGCACCCGCCGGACGACCTCCAGCTCGTCCTGGTCGACTTCGCCGGCACGGGCGTGTTCGCCGGGCTCGACAAGGCACCGCACGTGCGCGGGCACTTCCGCGGTCTGGTCCCCGCGACCGCCGACCGGCTCGTCGAGGCGCTGAAGGGCGAGCACGAACGGCGCCTCGCCGTCCTCGTCGCCGCCGAGCACCGCACGACCTGGGACTACCGGGCGGCCCGCGACCAGGGCGCCCCGCTGGACCCGTTGCCGGAGCTGCTGATCTGCGTCGACGGTGCTCCCGAACTGCTGCGCGCGCACCCGGAGCTCCTGGAGGTCCTCCAGGAGTTCGGGCGCCTGGGCCGCACCTATGGCCAGCACCTCCTGCTGTCCGGCACGACGCACACCGAGGACCTCCGCAGCGTCCTGACCTACCGCTTCGAGCACACGCCGAAGGGCTGGACCCGGCGCATCAGCAGGTCGGTGGAGAACCTCGTGCTGCCACCGGACCTCGACGACCGGACCAGGTCGCTGCCGCACGCGATGCAGAAGGTCGAACCGCTCCACGACCCGTTGCTGCCGCCGCCGCTGCACGAGTGGTCGAAGCTCACGCTCGACGAGCTCGGCACCATCTCGCCGGAGCACAACGCCGTCCCGCTCGGCCTGCGCGACAACCCGTTCGAGCACTCCGTCGAGGTCTTCCACGCGACCTTCGGGCAGGGCGGCCACGGCGCGATCGTCGGCAAACCGGGTTCCGGCCGCACGACGGCGATGCGGACGCTGACCGAGTCGATCACCAGGACCTTCGGGTCCACCGAGAACTTCCGGCTGGAGGACGGCCCGCTCTACGGCCGTCCCGGCGAACGGCACGTCGTCGTGACCGCATCGACGTGGGCGGAGGTGCCGCAGTTCATCAGGGACGACCTGGCCTGGGGCGTCGAGCTGAAGCTCGCCGACCCGTCCTGGTCGGCCGTGGACGAACGCCGTCAGGCGAACCTCCCCGACCGGCCGGGCACGGGCCTGTGCGTGCGGGTCAAGCGGCAGGTGCGTATCGCGACCTCATGACCGGCGCAACTTCCGTTGCGCGTCATAGAGGTTGCGCGGCGTGACGTCGGTCGTGCCGTACAGCTCCAGCCGCGAGTTCAGCTCGCCGGTGAAGTCCGGCTTGTCGACCTGACCGAAGTCGCGGACCTCCGAGATCGCGACGGTGGCGCTGCACGGCGCGACCTGGTCGATGCGGACGTTGCCCGCGCGTTGGTTCGTGACGGTGACGTTCCAGTGCGTGAACCTGGCACCGTACAACGGACCCGCGTTCGCGCTGCCGCCGTGCGCGCCGACGTTGTTGATGGTGATCTCCGTGCGGACGTTGGCGAACGGCAGTCCGCGGTGGGTGTCGAAGACGTCGTGGTCCATGTGGCCGCGCGTCCAGACGTTGCCGCACGACAGGCTTTCGACGTTCAGGCCGTGGTTGCCCGCACCGGCCTGCGACGGCTCGGACGGCGCCTCGACCACGAACCCGTCGGTCAGGTTGTCGTGCGACTGCTCGCGCGTCGCGTAGGCGTGGTGGTGGCCGCGGCCCGAGACCCGCGTGTTCAGCAGCGAGACACCCTTGGACGACACCAGCAGGAACCCGTTGTCGACGTCGTGGACGTGCACGTCGTCGGCCCAGCAGTCCCACGCGCACTGGAACGCGAGGCCGTTGTACCCCAAGTCCTGCAGGTGCTTCGGCGTAGGGACCTTGTTCATCTCGATCTTGATGCCCTCGACGCCGGCGCCCGTGATCACCGGTGCCATCGTCGTGAGGCGCGCCTTCCACTCCGGGCGGATCTCCAACGGCAACGGCTGCGCGAGCTTGACCCTGTCGCCGCGCACCCACTCCACGCGCACCGGCCACAGGAACGGGAAGTACGACAGCAGCTTGTCCTTGTCGTCCCACCGGTACGTCGTGGTGCCGGGGACGTCGCCGCACATGTGCCTGGGCAGCGAGTAGCCGGAGTCGTCCAGCCGCAGCAGCACTCGTTGCCCGGCCCGCAAGGACCGTCCATTTTCGACAGTCACGACGAACGAACCCCGTGCCGCGGCACCGGACACGGCGGTCAGCGTCTCTCCGGCCTCCAGCTCGTTGCCCGTCCAGCCCTCGAACGGCCAGCGGTGGTCCCTGATCGCGTCGACCAGCGGCCGGTAGCGGTCGCGGTGGCACACCCAGACCAGGCCGCCGGACCAGCTCCAGGCCGAGTTCTCCGAGCCGTACCGGCTGCGATTGATGCCGATGATCTCCTCCAGCGACCGGGTCGCGTAGAAGGTCGTCTTGCCGCTGCCCGCTCCGCGCAGCACCACGTTGTCGTAGCCGATGTGGACGACGTCGTCGATGCGGTACCGCCCGGCCGGGACGAGAACCGTGCCACCGCCCAGCTTCCCGACGAACTCGACCGCCCTGTTGATCGCCGCGGACGCGTCGGCCGACCCGTCGCGGCGCGCACCGAAGAACAGCACGTTCGCGAGCACGGGACGACGAGGGGGCTTCTCGCCGGTGCGGTAGCCGGCGTAGGCGATGTTGGGGATCTGCGGGTGGTCGTGCGGGTTCGCCACGAACTCCTGCCACAGCGAGGCGGGGGACGCTGCGGACGCAGTCCCCGTCGTCGCTGCCGACCCGACCACCGCGACCCCTGTAGCCAGCAGGAATCGTCGCCTGTCGATGTTCATTTCGCCGTCTCCCGGGGGGCCACGGCGGCGGTGGTCAGATCAAACCAGAGATCAGCCGCTCGCGGAACGGACCGCTTCGCTGATCAGCTCGTCCACCTGGTGCAGCATCCGGCGGGCGTCGGTCGGCGTGAACGTGCTCCACGGCGGCTGACCGGCCGTCGACCGGCGTTGCTGGAGGTAGCGGCCCTCTTCGGTGTCGAAGAACGCGACCACGCGCTCGGGCCGCCAGCGTTTGCCGTACTTGTCGCGGGCGGCGGCACCGAAGTTGCCGGTGTGCACGAGCCCGGTGAACATCGTGACGAGCGCCTGGGCGTCGGCCTCGCGCAGGCCGACCCCGCGGAACGCGGCCTCCATCGACTTCGGCGAGCCGTCGGTGCCGGCGATCGCCTTCTCGATGTCCGCGCTGGGCAGCGTCACCGAGAGACCGGTGCCGGCGGGGTGCGAGGGCAGCACCGACAGGACCGCGGAGGCGAGCCCGGAGCCCGCCCACGGCTGGAACGTCAGCTGGTCGTCCCTCATCGTCGCCAGCGCGCCCCAGTCGCCGTTCGCCACTGCCAGGACGCGCAGGCTGTGGCCGAGCCAGAGGCGGCCGTCCGCCTCCCGCTCGGGCTTCACGAACATGCGCAGCAACCCCTCGAGCTCACCGGAGAAGCCGCGCGAGTTGCCCAGCCGGCGGTGGTCCAGCTGCCGGTAGACGCGGTTCTCGAGCTGGATGCGCTCGTCGCGCGTCTTGCCGGGCGAGGGGACCTTGAGCACGAGCGGCATGGGACCGGCGTTCAGCCGCTCCCACACCACGTCGAACTCCTCCGCGGAGAGGGTGATCGGCTCCCTCTCCGCCGGACCGCCGAACAGAGACATCTACCTGCTCATTCGGGAAGACCGCCGATGACCGGCGGTGCGACCATGCGGTCGTCACCGAACACGTCCTCGGTCTCGACCAGGTAGTCGGCCGCCTTGTGCTCGATGTCGTCCTCGCCCTCGCCGCGCTGGCCGTGGGCACCGCCGGCGCCCATGGCACCGCCCCTGCCCGCGGCACCCGCTCCGGCGCCACCGCGACCCGCGGCACCACCGGCGGCACCGCCGCCGGGACCCGAGCCGAAGCCGGAGCCCGTGCCGGACAGGCCACCGGGCTTGAGCGCGCCCTGCTGGCCGGACGAGCCGAGCGACCCGGACATCGGGCCGAACGCCTTGCCGCTGCCGAGCTGGCCACCGCGCACGCCGGTGAGGTCCTTGCCGCCACCACCGGCGACCTTGCCACCGCCACCGGGGACCTTGCCGCCACCGGGGACCTTGCCGCCACCGGTACCGGGACCACCGGCGACCTTGCCACCGCCGGTGCCGGGACCACCGGTGCCGCCGGTGCCGGGCCGGGTGAAGATCGGCCCGCCGGGCGGGGTCGGCGAGGGCGTCGGCGTCGGGGTGGGAGTCGGCAGGTTCGGCGGCGGCGTCGGCGTGTTGACCGGCGGCAGCGTCGTCGGGGGCTGCGTCCACGACACGTGCGTGGTGTCGGTGGGCGGCGTCCACGTCGGAACCGGGTTGCCGGTCGTCGTGGTGGGCGTCCACGAAGCGTGCGTGGTGCCCGTGCTGCCACCCGGCGGCGTGTAGCCGGCGGCCGACGGCGAGGAGTAGCCGGCGCGCGTGCTGCCCGTGCCGGTGTCGGCCGGCGGCGGCGTGTCGATCACGACCTGCGGCGGGTTCGGGAACTCACCGAGCGTCGAGGAGTTCCAGCGGCTGTCGGACTGGTAGTCCTCCATGACCTTGACGGCCTGGGCCGCGGCGTTGTCCGCCGCCGCCTCCTGCCGTTCGTGGTCGAGCTGCTGGCTCACGACGTGCGCCATGCCGACGGGACCGGTCAGCGCGCCGGCCGCGATGTCGAGCAGGCCCGGCTTCTCGGTCGTGACGGGCACGACCTCGGGCATCTTCTTGCGGGCGTCCGCGATGAACTCGCCCTGCAGGCGCGCGGAGCTCTCCATCGTGGTCGCGCCGGTCTCGGCGAACCCCGCCCACTCGGCCAGCGGCGACAGCGCGCCCTGGGCGGCGTCGGAGGCGTCCGACTCCCAGGCAGCGCCCATCTTGGTCAGACCGGAGTGCAGGTCGGAGTCGATCTGCGCGAGCGTCGCGGCGATCGCCTTCCACCCCTGTTCGACGGGGATGGAGGCGGAGACGCCGGGACCGGAGTTGATCATCTTGTACAGCTCGGGGTGTCCGTACCCCTGGAAGCGGTGGTCCGTCATCGGTCAGGCCTCCTCTCAGTCCCTGTCCCGCAGGTGCTTGCCCCACATGGCCGTGTTGTCGCCCTCGGTCTGGCGGTACTGCTCCTCGATCATCTTCAGCTGGTCGATCACGCCGACGAGCTGTTCGCGGTAGACCTTCAGCGCCGCGAGCGCCTTGTCCGAAGTCTGTTCGTTGAACGCCTTCGACGTCTCGCTGCTGATCGGGTCGCCCGCCCAGGGCTTCGTCGGCAGGTCGTGGACAGCCGTCTTGATCTTGGCGTCGAACTCGTCGAGCGCGCGCTGGAACGCGGCCCGCGCCTGCGGAATGGCATGTGGCTCGACGCTCAGCTTGCGCTGCCCGAACTCCGGCGGCAGCGACGTGCTGCCCCCTCCGTCCGCGAGTTGCACGGCACACCCTCCTCAGTACGGCCCCCCAGTATTGGGCCGCGTGTGCTTTTGAAACGACTTTAGCTCTGATGCGTGACGCGAGTGACCGGTTCCCGGTACAAGCCGGGTAGTTCTACTCATCGTCACCTGGTCATGAGAACAGGCCCGACCGCCATCGCGAGCTTCGTCGCCTGTTCGCACGCCCCGTCCACTGTGGCCTTGTCCTCTCCGAACCCGCCCACGGCGTTCACCAGCAACAATTGCCCGTCATTGGCATCGACGTAAACATCGCAGGCCGGACCGGCAGCGCTGTCGCGCTTGTCGATGTACGCCGGGTAACCGGTCACTCGCACAGCGGTGAGCTCCGCCTCGCCGACCGTCTTCTTGAGCCGGTCGACGCCGCCGTTGAGCACCGTGTAGATCGACGACGAGTACGCGGGGTTCTCGTAGTTGTTGCTGCACGTCTTGGTGCCCTCGCCATAGTCGGCCTGCGGGTCGCGCGGCGTCACCAGGCGGACACCGAGCGCCGTCTTCACCTCGTCGGTGTAGAGCGAGCACGGGTCGAGTGCCTTGAGGTCGACGGCCTTCGGCCGGTTGCCGGCCGGGGAACCGGTGGACGTCCCGGTCGCCGGCGCGGGATTGCCCGTGGTGGGGGTTCCGGACTCCGTCGGAGAACATCCGGTCAGGACCGCTGCCAGCACGAACGGGACGGCAAGTCGACGCATGCGGGTCAACGTACCGGGTGGCCGGACACGCACGGTCGCCAAGGGTGTGTCCCGCGTCACCCGGAAGGTGCATTGCCGCGGACCCCAACAAAAGGAAACCTTCTTTACGATACCCCGAAGCGCCGCCGCCCCGATGCGTCGAGGAGCGACATGCTGCGCAACCGACCACTGCCGACACTGGTCGTGGCCGCGGTGGGCCTGGCCCTGCTGGTGCCGGGCACCTCAGCCACCGCGGGACCCGTGCCCGGCACGGGAGCGGCGCTCACGGTGGCCGCGAGTCCCGGAACGACCTCCACCATCCCCGACTGGCGTCTGCAGAGCAGCGCCAAGGCCACGCAGTCCGGTGACGTTATCTCCGGACCGGCCTATTCGGACTCCGGGTGGATGACGGTGCCCGCGCGGTCCACCGTCATGGCCGGCCTGATCGCGAACGGCAGGTACCCGGACGTCACCTACTCGCAGAACCTCAAGCAGGTCGACGCGAACGACTTCAAGGTGCCGTGGTGGTACCGCAAGGTCTTCCAGGCCGACCCGCAGCCGGGCGTGCACACGTTCCTGAAGCTCAACGGCGGGGTGATCTCCCGCGGCGAGGTCTGGCTGAACGGCTTGAAGGTCGCCGGAACGGACACCGTCGTCGGCGCCTACCCGACCTACGAGTTCAACGTCACCACCCTGCTGCGCAAGGGTGACAACGCGCTCGCGATCAAGGCGTCGCCGTCCGATCCGGCCGAGGACCTGGTGATCCACTTCATCGACTGGTCCCAGCTCCCGCCGGACCGCAACCAGGGCCTGTTCCGCGACGTCGACCTGGTGCGGAGCGGCGCCGTGTCGTTGCGCGGCCTGCACGTGCTGACCGACCTGCCGCTGCCGGACCTGACCAGCGCCACCGTGACCGTGAAGGTGGACGCGCGCAACAACACCGGCAGCCCCGTCACCACGACGGTCGCCGGCAGCGCGGCGGGCCAGGGCTACAGCCGGGTCGTGAGCCTGGCCGCGAACGAGACCAGGACGGTGACGTTCCCGTTGAACGTCACGAACCCGCAGGTCTGGTGGCCGTTCCAGATGGGCGCGCAGCCGCTGTACACCGCGACGGCGGCGGCCACGGTGTCCGGTGCGAAATCCGACGAGCAGGCCACGACGTTCGGCATCCGCGAGGTCACCTCGACGAAGGTCAGCGGCAACATCCAGTACCAGGTCAACGGCAAGCCGATCCTGATCCGCGGCGGCGGCTGGGCCTCCGACCTGTTCCTGCGCACCGACCCGCGCAAGATCGCCGACGAGCTGGCGCTCACGAAGTCCATGGGGCTCAACACCATCCGCCTGGAGGGCAAGCCGGAGAACGACGAGCTCTACGACCTGGCCGACCGCGCGGGCATTCTCGTCATGACCGGCTGGGAGTGCTGCTCGAAGTGGCAGGACACCGGCGGTTTCACCGCGGAGGACAAGCGGGTAGCCGGCGCGTCCGCCGAGGGCGAGGCCAAGCGGATCCGCAACCACCCCAGCGTGTTCACGTTCCTGATCGGCTCGGACGAGGCCCCGGTCGCCGACGTCGAGGCGATCTACCTGGACGCGTTGAAGCGCGCCGACTGGCAGACGCCGGTCGTCACCGCCGCCGCCCGGCGCAGCTCACCGCAGCTCGGTGACTCGGGCATGAAGATGGACGGCCCGTACTGGTGGGAGCCGCCGGTCTATTGGTACAACAACCAGAAGGGCGGCAGCGCGGGCTTCGCGTCGGAGATCGGGCCCGGCCTCGCGATCCCGGAACGCGACGAGCTGGAGAAGTTCCTCAGCGACGCGGAGATCACCAAGCTGACCGACTACAACGCGCAGCAGTACCACCTGTCGCCGTCGGGCAACTTCAGCAAGATCGGTCTCTGGGGCACCGCGCTCGACAACCGCTACGGCAAGCCGTCCACTGTGGACGAATTCATCCGCAAGGCGCAGCTCCAGCAGTACGAGACGAACCGCGCACAGTTCGAGGCGTTCGGCCGCGACTTCTCCGACACCGGCGCGAACCAGGCGCAGGGCGTCATCTACTGGATGCAGAACGACCCGTGGCCGAAGCTCTACTGGCACCTCTACAACTACAACCTCGCCACCGCGGGGTCGTACTTCGGCGCCAAGACGGCGAACAAGGCGCTGCACGCCCAGTACTCCTACGACGACAAATCGCTCGCCGTCGTGAACATGGGGCTCGAAGCCAAGCAGGGGCTCAGCCTCCAGGTGACCGTGTTCAACTCCGACGGCACGCAGAAGGCGAACGAGACCCGCTCGGTCCCCGCCAAGGCCAACGGGTCCGTGCGGGTCGGCACGCTGCCGCAGCCGTCGGGCCTGTCCACGGCGTACTTCGTGCGGCTGCTGCTCAAGGACGCGAGCGGCAAGGTGGTCGACCGCAACGTCTACTGGCTGTCGACCAAGGCCGACACGCTGAACTACAACGGCGGCGACTGGTGGTACACGCCGCAGGCCCAGTACACGGACCTGAGGTCGTTGAGCTCGCTGAAGGCCGGCCAGGTGTCGGTGTCCTCGACGACGACGCCCGGTGCGGACGGCAGGCAGACCACTAACGTGACGGTCAGGAACACCGGCACGTCCGTGGCGTTCTTCCTGCGGGCGTCGCTGCGCAAGGGTTCCGGTGGTCAGGAGGTGCTGCCGGTCGACTGGAGCGACAACTACGTCACGTTGTTCCCCGGTGAGACCGAGACGGTCCGGGCCGAGTACCGGACGTCCGACCTCGGCGGCGCGCAGCCGGTGGTCGAACTGTCCGGTCACAACGTGTCGAAGCGCCAGGGCTAGCGCGCGTACCGGTTCGCGACGACGTCGGGCCGTTCCACGGGACGGCCCGCGTCGAGCGACCACGCCAGCCGCACGTACTGCGCGTGCGTCCAGGCCAGCGGAGTGGCCGAGGTGGTGCCTCGGCCGTTCCACACCTGCTCGGGCAGCATGAGGCCGCTGTTCGCGGTGGCCTCGATCTCCCGCAGGCGCTTCGCCGCGGTGGCCCTGTCACCGAGGAGCAGCTCGTACTCGCCGCGTTCACCGGTCAGCAACGGCCACAGCCTGCCGTACGTCCGGGTCGGGGTCGGCCAGGTGATGTTCCACGGCCTGCCGTCCGCCGTCTCGCCGTAGCCGTCCTGCGTGAACCGGTGCCAGTAGCCCTGCTCCCTCAACTGCTGGTCCACGACCCGCACGGTGTTCGCGACCACCGGGTCGTCCGCCCGCTTCACGCCCAGCCTGACCAGTTCGAGGAAGCTCGGGTCGACGACGGCGCGCTGGTCGATGTCGGTGGGGTTGTTGTCGCCGAGGTTGTACTTCGTGCCCGAGTCGGGCTTTCCGTCCTTGGTGACGCGCAGGTAGTACGGCTTGAGCGCGTACGGGCCGGTCGAGGTGGCCGTCCAGCCCTCCACCCGGCGCTGCCACGAGTCGGCGACCGCGAGGTAGGAGTCGGCGTTCTCCCCGTTGCGCCGCAGCAGGTCCGCGAAGCACACCAGCCCGGCGACGGCCGAGGCGATGGTGGCGGGCGAGTAGCCGTCCTGGTTCTCCCACCGCTCCTGCTCGCTGAACGGCGCGTCCGGGTAGTTCACCAGGTAGTCGGCCGAACGGCGCAGTGCGTCCACAGTGGACTGGTCGCGCCGGTCGAGCTGCCAGGCGAGCAGCAGCGGTGCCGCGACCTGGTCGAGCTGGACCTTCAGCCACACCGGCGTGCCGTCGACGCGCGTGTTCTGCGGCAGGTGACCGTCGGGCTGCTGTTGTTTCTGCAGCATGAAGTCCAGGGACCGTTCGGCGAACCCGCGGTCGCCGGCGGCGATCATGGCCGTGGACACGTGGTAGAGGTCGCGCGGCCAGACCAGCGCGTACGGGCCCAGCTCCGGCGCCAGCGAGCGGTCGGACCCGAACGCCCACGGGAAGCTCGGTGACGCGATCGACGCGCCGGGGTGGGTCTTGTCCTCGGTGGCGGCCAGCACCATGACGGACATGTCGTAGAGCCTGCGGTCGGCGGACCTCGGCCGCTTCAGCCCGTCGAGGTAGGTGCGCCAGCCCTGCGCGTACTCCCGTGCCACCGCACCGAAACCGCGGTCCAGCGCGGCTTTCGCGACGCCCTTGCCGAAACCGATGACGACCGTGCCGTGGGCGTGGCGCACCGGTTCGGCCGGCAGCGTGCTGACGACCTCGCTGCCACCCTTCATCGGCACGTGGTCGACCGACAGCCGGACCGGCCGCTGCGCGGTGATCTCGACCTCCGCGAGCACGGCGGCCCGCCGGGGGTCGGTGACGTAGGTGATCTCGGCGTGCCAGCCGTCGCCGCGCAGGCGCTGCCGGAACGTCAACGAGCGCGGGTCGGCGGGTTCGGTGACGGCCTGCCCCGGCTTCCCGTCGACCAGCAGCCGGGTCTCGCGGGTCGCGGGCGTGCTGAGGTCCGGGTGGAAGATCTCCGAGAGCCCCTGGTGTCCCAACGTGAACCACACCGGGCTCGCGGCGGACCTGGCTGTGCCGAACGCCTGTTTGTCCGCCGGGAGGGGAACCACCTCCGCGGCGGCGGCGTGAGCCGGTGGGGCGGACATGACCAGCAGGAGCACGACCAGGGCCAGTGGCTTCATGTCCTTCGGTGTTCCCCGGTCAGGAGATCACCACGCGAGGCAGTTACAGGTCGCCGCGCAGCAGGCTGTCGATGTTCTCCGGCGGCCCCGGCCTGGCGAAGAACCAGCCCTGGCCGGTGTCGCAGCCCAGCCGCCGCAGCCGGGCGGCCTGAGCCGGTGTCTCCACGCCCTCCGCCGTGACGCCCAACGACAGCGCGTGCGCCAGCTGCACCAGCGTGGCGACGATCTGCGCGTCGACCGGGTCCTCCTCGTTCTCGGCCCGCAGCCCCTCCATGAACGAGCCCGCGATCTTGAGCTCGTGGACGGGCAGGTGCTTGAGGTAGGCCAGGTTCGAGTAGCCCGTGCCGAAGTCGTCGATCGCGATGCGGACGCCCATGTCGCACAACGCCCGCAGCGCCTCCAGCGGTTCGTCGGCGGTGCCCATGATCGCCGACTCGGTCAGCTCCAGCTGGAGGTGGTGCGGCGGGAGCCCGCACTCGTCGAGGATGCGCTTGACGTCGCGGACCAGCTCGGGGTCGCGGGACTGCCGCACGGCGAGGTTCACCGACACGAACGGCGCCGCGTCGCCGAACTCCTCCAGCCAGCGCCGCGCCTCCTCGCACGCCTTGCGCAGCACCCACCGGCCCAGCGGCACGATGAGACCGGTCTCCTCGGCCAGCTCGATGAACCGGTCCGGCGCGAGCCGCCCGAACTCCGGGTGCTGCCAGCGCACCAGCGCCTCGACGCCGGAGACCTTCGAGTCCTCCAGGCGCACCAGCGGCTGGTACTCGACGTAGAACTCGCCGCGTTCCAACGCGCGCGGCATGGTGGCCGACAACGTGAAGCGGGCGACCTCCTTGGCGTTGCGCTCCGGGTCGTACAACGCCCAGCGCGCCTTGCCGTCCGCCTTCGCCCAGTACAACGTGATGTCCGCGTCGCGCATGAGGTCCGCCGACGTCGTGCCGGACAGCCGCCGTTCGACGATGCCGATCGACGCCGACACCGACAGCTCGTGGCCCGCGATGCGGATCGGCGCCTCCAGCTCGGTCAGCACGCGGTCCGCGACGTCGACGATGTCCTGCTCGCCGGACGAGCCCTCGACGAGGATCACGAACTCGTCACCGCCCATGCGCGCGACCAGCTTGCCCTCGCCCGACACGGAGTGGTCGAGCCGCCGGCCGACCTCGACCAGCAGCTGGTCGCCGGTGTCGTGGCCGAGCGAGTCGTTGATGACCTTGAAGCCGTCGAGGTCGAGGTAGCAGAGGCCGGCCCGCTGGTGCTTGCCGCGGTTGTTGAACACGCGCCCGAGGCGTTCGAGGAACAGCGCGCGGTTCGGCAGCCCGGTCAGCGGGTCGTGCAGAGCCTGGTAGCGCAGGCGGTTCTGGAGCAGGTGGCGGTCGGTGACGTCCTCGATCATCGCGACCTGGTACTGCGGCTCGCCGTGGTCGTCGCGCACCAGCGACAACGTCAGGTGCGTCCACACCTGCTCGCCGTCGGCCCGGTGGAAGCGCTTCTCGGCGCGGTAGTGGTCGCACTCGCCCGCGATGAGCTGGTCGTAGAGCCGCCACACGCTGCCCGCGTCCTCGGGGTGCATGAGGTCGCGCACGTTGTACTGGCGCATCTCCTCGACGCTGAACCCGAGCATGTCCTGCAGGGCCTGGTTGACGTCGAGGATCCGGCCGTCGATGGCGGCGATGCCGATGCCGATCGCGGCCTCGGTGAACATGGCGCGGAACCGGGCCTCCGACGCCCGCAGCATCGCCTCGGCCTGGTCGCGGGCGTCGAGCACGGCGGCCCTGATCGCCTCCTGCTCGGCCAGCGTGCGTTCCCGCAGCGCGCGGGCGTACCCGGCGGCGAGCGAGCCCTGCAGGGCCGCGAGCCGGGACTGCAACCGCTCGTCGCCGGAGCGCCCCAGGTCGGTGAGCAGGTCGTCGCCGAGCAGCTGGACGGTGCGGCCGAGCGTGTCGGTGCCGGTGAAGTGCGCGTCGACCAGCTTGGCGCCGATCTCGTAGCCGGGGGCGGTGCGGAACGGGCTCGCGAAGAGCGCCTCGACGAGCAGCTCGGTGAGGTGCTGCAGGTGCTGCGCGACCTCGGCCCTGGTCATCGGGACGTAGCTGGACCCGATGACCGCGGTTGCCCAGCTGCGCGCGAACGACTCGGCACCGGCCAGAACGGCCGGGTCCAAAGGAGGACGGTCCTCACGCACTCGCTGGTCAACCCGTTCAGTCATCTTCTCGGCCCTGACGCCACGAACGCGCAGCATACGGCCGGTCGCCGTCCGGAGTCACCTTTGAGCCTTCCGGCCCAGAGCGGCGAAGCCGGGAAATCGTCCGTCCGGCTCCGGGACGTCGTCCGGCGACTCCGGACGCCACGCGGGTACGCGCACCACACCCGGTTCCACCAGCGAGAACCCGTCGAACAGGCGGGTCAGCTCCGCCCTGCCGCGCAGCGTCATCGGCGTGACGTCGTCGTCGTAGATCTTCCTGGCCTCGCGCGACGCCGCGGACTCCTCGTCGCCGTCGTAGCCGGCGTGCGAGACGGCCAGGAAGCTGCCGGGGGCGAGGTGGTCGCGGTAGCCGGCGACGACGCCCCGCGGGTCTTCCTCGTCGGACACGAAGTGCAGCAGCGCGATCATCAGCACGGCCACCGGCTCGTCGAAGTCGAGCAGCTCGCTCACCTCCGGCGAGCCGAGCACGCCGCCGAAGTCGCGGACGTCGGCCTGGAGCACGCCGACCCTGCCGTTTCCGCTCAGCAGCGACCGGCTGTGCGCCACGGCGACCGGGTCGACGTCCACGTAGACGACCCTGGCACCGGGGTCGGCGTGCTGGGCGATCTCGTGCACGTTGCCGACCGTCGGGATGCCGGAGCCGAGGTCGAGGAACTGCCGGACGCCGCGCCTGAGCAGGTGCCGCACGACCCTGCGCAGGAACGCGCGGTGGTGCAGCACCACACCGCGCAGGTCGGGCATGGCCTCCAGGGTCCGTTCGGCGACGGCGCGGTCGACGGCGAAGTTGTGCGCGCCCCCGAGCCAGTAGTCGTAGACGCGCGCGATGCTGGGCCGCTCCAGGTCGACGTCCCCCGGCGCCCAGTTCGGCCGCTCCACCCGCTCACCCCACCCGCGATCGGACCGTTCCAGCCCATCATGCACCCGCCGGTTGGCAGAATGCCGACCTCGTGAGGAAAAGTTTGCTGCTGTCGACCATTCTCGCGTCGATCGGCGCGTTCCTGCTGGTCGGAGGCGTGCTGCTGCTGGTGGACCCCGGCGCGCCGAAGCACGAGGCGATCAAGACGGGCGGTCTGGCGGGCGGTGCGATCGTCGCGCTGTACGCGTTGTGGCTGAACGACCGGCGCCGCAAGGTCGAGGAGGCGCGCCAGGAGCTCGAGAGCCAGCGCATCGAACACGACAGGTCCCGCGTGGCCGACGAACGGTTCGCGCGCGCCGTCGAGCTGCTCGGGCACGACACGGCCCAGGTGCGCGTGGGAGCGATGCACGCGCTGGCCGGCCTCGCGAAGTCCAGGGTCGAGTACACGCAGACCGTCCTCGACATCCTCTGCGCCTACCTGCGCCGCCCGTTCAAGAAGTCGCAGCAGGACGTGGACGCGACGGAGATCGAGCTGGAGGTCCGGCTCACCGCCCAGCGCCTCGTCGAGGACCTGTTGCCGCGCCTGGACGAGAAGAACCCGCCGCTCTACGACCTCAACCTCACCAAGGCGCACCTGGAGTTCATGGACCTGTCGTACCGGCAGGTCGGCGACCTGTACATGCGGGTCGCGCGGTTCGAGGACTCGAACTCCTTCCACCACATGGTGATCCATGGCCACTTCTACGTCACCGAGGCCGAGGCGAACGGCCGCTTCCACCTGCACCACACGGAGATCCGCGGTCGCGCGTGGTTCAGCCGGTTCCGCTCGACCGGGATCGCCGTCTTCACCGACACGAAGTTCGGCGGGGAGACCAAGTTCGCGAACTCGGAGTGGGCGGAGGTGAAGGCGGACGGCTGTACGTTCGCGGTGACGCCCGATCTGCCGGAAGCGTGGAGGAACTGACGGTGAAGTGGTTTCTCGCGGTTGTCTCCGCTGCTCTGGTCACGGCGGGTACCGCGGTCCTGCTCTGGGCGTTGAAGGCGCCGCCGGTGGAGATCGTGAAGACCGCCGGAGTCGCGGGCGGTGCCGTCGTGGCGCTGTACGCGTTGTGGCTCAACGACCGCAAGCACCTGCTGGAGAGCGACAAGGTCGCCGACGAGCGGTTCGCGCGCTCCGTCGAGCTGCTGGGCAACGAGGCGGACCAGGTCCGGGTGGGTGCGATGCACTCGCTGGTGTGGCTTGCCAACTCGACACCGCGCTACACGCAGACGGTCCTCGACGTCCTGTGCGCCTACCTGCGCCGCCCGTTCCACCACCCGTCGTGGGACGAGAACGGCGCCGACCCCGACATGGTGTTCGCCGAGGTCCCCCCGGAGGACCAGCGGGAGCAACAGGTCCGGCGCACCGCGCAACGGCTGATCCGCGACCTGCTCTCGTGGGGCGACAAGAAGAAGCAGTACTTCGACCTCGACCTGACCGGTGCCGCGCTGGAGTACTTCCAGCTGGACGGCAGGCGCGTCAACAGGCTCACCGCCCGCAGGGCCCAGTTCTACGGCATCACCCAGTTCCGCGGCTTGCAGGTGCGCAGGCCCGCGTTGTTCTCCGGCGGGACCTTCCACGGCAGGCTGACCCTCGCGGAGGCGGAGCTCACCGGGGGACTCGCGTTCACCGAGGTCGCCTTCCAGCGCGAGGTGGACTTCCGCGCCGCGTCCGTCGGCACGTTCCTCGCCCTGACCGATCCGCCGCCTCCGAAGCAGCTCGGCGAGCTGGAGCTGCGGCCCGGCACGGCGATGCGCACCACGCACGAGGGCTGGGCGCTATCCGGCGACCCGGAGCCGGCCCGCCCGCGCCTGGAAGACCAGGTCGAGCAGGACGCCCGCGGCGGCGCCGACCGTGCCACCGGTGACCACGACCGTCTCGGCGACGGGAACCTCCCCGCGCAGACCGACGAAGTGCGCGCGGTCGGTCTTCAGGCTGAACGACTGCGGGACCAGCGCGACGCCGAGCCCGAACGCGACGAAGTCCAGCAGTGAGTGGACGTCGTTGACCTCGACGGCGACCCGGCGTTCGACACCGGCGGCGGCGAGGGCGCGGTCGGCCTCGTCCCGCGTGCCCCAGTCGGGGTTGAAGTCGACGAACGACTGCCCGCGCAGCTCGTCGAGACCGACGGACCCCCTTGCCGCGAAAGGACTTCCCGGCGCGCAGGCGAGCACGAGCGGCTCACTGGCCACAGTGGACACCCGCAGGTCGTCGGCGATCCTCGGCTGACGGGTGACGAACGCGAGGTCGAGCCGGCCCGCGCGGACGTCCTCGACCAGCTCGGCGTTGCCGGACTGGCGCATCCGCAGCTCCACGCCGGGGTGGGCCTCGTGGAACCGCGCCAGCACCGCGGGCAGGTGCACCACGTGCAGGCACTGCAGGCTGCCGACGGACAACGTGCCGCGCAGCAGCCCCCGCACCGCCGCGACGGCGTCCCTGGCGGACTCGACGCTGCTCAACGCCCGCCGCGCCTCCGGCAGCAGCGCCCGTCCGGCCTGGGTCAGCTCCACCTGGCGGGTGGTCCGCAGGAACAGCGGCGTCCCGAGCTCCACCTCCAGCGCGCGGATCGACGCCGACAGGCCCGACTGGGCGACGTGCAGGCGTTTGGCTGCCTTGGTGAAGTGGCATTCCTCGGCGACCGCGAGGAAGTGCTGGAGCTGTCTGAGTTCCACGATTCATCACCCGAGCTGCTGAGTCAGATCACTTCCTTGCGTTGGACAGCTTAATGGGAAGGGTCCAGAGTGGTGGTCATGCAGAAGCGTCGTATCGGGGACACCGAAGTCAGCGCCATCGGCCTGGGCGGGATGCCCATGTCCATCGAGGGAAGGCCGGACCGGGCGCGGTCGATCGAGACCATCCACGCCGCGGTCGACGCGGGCGTGACGTTCATCGACACCGCCGACGCCTACTCGCTCGACGACAGCGACTTCGGCCACAACGAGGAGCTGATCGCCGAGGCGCTGAAGGGGCGTTCGGAAGAGGTGTTCGTGGCCACCAAGGGCGGTCACACCCGCGAGCCCGGCGGCGGCTGGGGCCGCGACGGCCGGCCGGAGTACCTGCGCCAGGCCGTCGACGCGTCGTTGCGCCGCCTCGGCGTCGACCAGATCTTCCTGTACCAGTTCCACCGGCCGGACCCGAAGACGCCGATCGCCGAGTCGGTCGGCGTGCTGGCCGAGCTGCTGGACAACGGCAAGATCCGCTACGCGGGCGTCTCGAACTTCAACCCCGACGAGATCTCGCAGGCCAACGAGATCCTGGGCGGCCGGCTCGCGTCCGTGCAGAACCAGTTCTCGCCGTCGTTCCGGTCGAGCGAGCCGGAGCTGGAGCTGTGCGACAAGCTCGGCATCGCGTTCCTGCCGTGGAGCCCGTTCGGCGGCATCGGCAAGGCGGGTGCGCTGGCCGGTCCGTTCAAGGAGGTCGGTGACGCGCACGGCGTGAGCGCCCACCAGGTGTGCCTCGCGTGGATGCTGGCGAAGTCGGAAGTGGTAGTCCCCATTCCGGGTGCTTCCCGCCCGGCCAGCATCACCGATTCCGCCGCCGCCACCCACGTGGAGTTGACCGCCGAGGAGCTGACCCGCCTGGACGGGTGACCTCGGTGGAAAATTGCGACAAATGGTCGCACGATCTAGTCCATGCGGACCTTGATCACCGTAGTCGCGATCGTCGCCGGCCTCACCCCCGCTCCCGCGTCCGCGGCGCCCTCTCCGGAGGGCTCCGCGGACCACACGGCGGGTTCGCAGATCCTCAAGCACGAGGGAACAGCTGACCTGCGAACAGCAGAGGACTCCCCACCCACAGCGGGCAAGGTGCCCGGCATGGACGTCAGCAGCCACCAGGGCGACGTCGACTGGAGGTCGTCCTGGGACAAGGGCGCGCGGTTCTCGTACGTGAAGGCCACCGAGGGCACGGGGTACCGCAACCCGAAGTTCGACCAGCAGTACGGCGGGTCCTACGACGTCGGCATGATCCGCGGCGCCTACCACTTCGCGTTGCCCGACCGGGCGGGCGGCGCCGCGCAGGCGAACTTCTTCGTGGACAACGGCGGCGGGTGGTCGCCCGACGGCAGGACCCTCCCGCCGGCGTTGGACATGGAGTACAACCCGTACGGCGAGACCTGCTACAACATGAACCAGGCCGCGATGACCGCGTGGGTGAAGGCGTTCAGCGACACGGTGTTCGCGCGCACCGGCCGTCATCCGATGATCTACACGTCCACGAGCTGGTGGAACAGGTGCGTCGGCGGCTCGGTGAAGTTCGGCGACGACAACCCGTTGTGGATCGCCCGCTACAGCACCGAGGTCGGTCCGCTGCCCGCCGGGTTCGACTTCCACACCATCTGGCAGTGGCAGGCGGCCGGGTACTTCCCCGGCGACCAGAACCTGTTCAACGGAGTGTTCTCCCAGCTCCAACGCATCGCCGCGAGCTGACGAAGGCCCCGCCGGAGTGACGGGGCCTTCGTCGTGCGGTGCTCGGTTCCGCGGTGCTCAGTCGAACAGGGCCGGGAGGGTGCCCTCCCAGGCCTCGCGCAGCTCGTCGAGCGGGAGCTCACCGAGGTCCTGGATCTCCAAGGCGTTCGACTCCGGGTCCACGACGCCGACCTTGCGCCACGGCAGAGCGCGCGCGGTGCACATGTCGGTGAAGCGCTGCTCCTCGGTCCGCGGCACGGCGACCAGCACGCGACCGGCGGACTCGCTGAACAGCTGGGTGAACAGGTCGCCCTCGAGGAAGACCCGCGCACCCGTCTCGCCGATCAGGCACGTCTCGACGAGCGCCTGGGCCAGACCGCCCTCGGCGAGGTCGTGCGCGGCGGAGACCATGCCGTCGCGGGAGCCCGCGACGAGGACCTCGCCGAGCAGCTTCTCGCGCTGGAGGTCGGCCTTCGGCGGCAGACCGCCGAGGTGGCCGTGGACGACGTGCGCCCACTCCGAGCCGCCGAACTCGTCCTTCGTCTCGCCGAGCAGCAGCAGCGTCTCGCCGGCCTCGGCCCCGATCCCGGTGGGGATGCGGCGCCGCACGTCGTCGATCACGCCCAGCACGCCCACGACCGGCGTCGGCAGGATCGCCGTGGAACCGGTCTGGTTGTAGAAGCTGACGTTGCCGCCGGTCACCGGGATGCCGAGCTCCGCGCAGCCGTCCGCGAGGCCCTTCACGGCCTGCTCGAACTGCCACATGACCGCCGGGTCCTCCGGCGAGCCGAAGTTGAGGCAGTTGGTGACGGCGACGGGCGTCGCACCGGTGCTGCTGACGTTGCGGTAGGCCTCGGCCAGCGCCAGCTTCGCGCCCTCGTACGGGTCGAGCTTGGTGTAGCGGCCGTTGCAGTCGGTCGAGAGGGCCACACCGCGGTGCGTCTCCTCGCCGATGCGGATCATGCCGCCGTCGCTGGGCTGCGCGAGGACCGTGCCACCGCGGACGTAGCGGTCGTACTGCTGGGTGACCCACCGCTTGGAGGCCAGGTTGGGACTGGCCGCCTGCGACTTGATCAGGTCGAGCAGCTCCTCGCGGGCCGGCTTCGGCAGGCTGTCCGGCGTGTTCGCCTGCAGCTCGTCCTGGTCGGCGGGGCGCTGGATCGGCCGGTCGTAGACGGGGCCCTCGTGGGCGACGGTGCGCGGCGGCACGTCGACGACGACCTCGTCGTGGTAGGTGATGACCAGGCGGTCGCCTTCCGTCACCTCACCGATCTCGGTGGCGATGACGTCCCACTTGCGGCAGACCTCCATGAACGCGTCGACGTTGGCCGGCTCGACCACCGCGCACATGCGTTCCTGGGACTCGCTGGAGAGGATCTCCGCGGGCGTCATGCCGGTGGCGCGCAGCGGAACCCGCTCGAGCCACACGTGCATGCCGCCGTCACCGGCGGACGCCAGCTCGCTCGTCGCGCAGGACAGGCCCGCGCCGCCGAGGTCCTGGATGCCGACGACGATGCCCTTCTCGAAGAGCTCCAGGGAGCACTCGATCAGCACCTTCTCCGTGAACGGGTCGCCGACCTGCACGGACGGCAGCTTCTTGCGCTTGCCGGCCGAGTCGTCGAACGTCTCGCTCGCCAGGACGCTGACGCCACCGATGCCGTCGAGGCCGGTGCGTGCGCCGTAGAGGATGACCTTGTTGCCGGCGCCCGAGGCGTGCGCGAGGTGCAGGTCCTCGACCTTCATCGCACCGACGCACAGCGCGTTGACCAGCGGGTTGCCCTGGTACGACTCGTCGAAGACGACCTCGCCGCCGATGTTCGGCAGGCCGAGGCAGTTCCCGTAGCCGCCGACGCCGGCGACGATGCCGGGCAGGACGCGACGCGTGTCCGCGGCGTCCGGCTTGCCGAAGCGCAGCGGGTCCATGACGGCGAGCGGCCGCGCACCCATCGCGAGGATGTCGCGCACGATGCCGCCGACCCCGGTCGCCGCACCCTGGTAGGGCTCGACGTACGACGGGTGGTTGTGGCTCTCGACCTTGAACGTGACGGCCCAGCCGTCGCCGATGTCGACGACGCCCGCGTTCTCGCCGATGCCCGCGAGCATCTTGGAGCGCATCTCGTCGGTCGTGGTCTCGCCGAAGTACTTGAGGTGCACCTTGGACGACTTGTAGGAGCAGTGCTCGCTCCACATGACCGAGTACATCGCCAGTTCGGCGTCGGTCGGGCGGCGCTTCAGGATCTCCTTGATGCGCGCGTACTCGTCGTCCTTCAGGCCCAGCTCCTTGTAGGGCTGCTCCTGGTCGGGCGTGCTCTCCGCGTTCTTGACCGTGTCGACGCTCATGCCTTCACCACCAAGTCGAGCAGGGACAGGAACATGCCCAGTCCGTCGTCGGTCGGACCGGTGAGCGCGTCGATGGCGTGCTCGGGGTGCGGCATGAGGCCGACGACGTTGCCCCTGGCGTTGGTGATGCCGGCGATGTTGTTCCGGCTGCCGTTGGGGTTGTCCCCGACGTACCGGAAGACGACCCGGCCCTCACCTTCGAGGGTGTCGAGGGTGTTCTGGTCGGCCTGGTAGCCGCCCTCGCCGGACTTCAGCGGCACGAGGATCTCGGCCTTCGCGTCGTAACGCGTGGTCCAGGCCGTGGTGTTGTTCTCGACGCTGAGCCACTGGTCGCGGCACACGAAGTGCAGACCGCTGTTGCGGACGAGCGCGCCCGGCAGCAGGTGGGCCTCGGCGAGGATCTGGAAGCCGTTGCAGATGCCCAGGACGGGCATCCCCTTGTTCGCGGCCTCGACCACTTCCTGCATGACCGGCGCGAACCGCGCGATGGCGCCGCACCGCAGGTAGTCGCCGTAGGAGAACCCACCCGGCACGATGACCGCGTCGACGCCCTTCAGGTCGTGGTCGCCGTGCCAGAGCGGCACGGCCTCCCCGTCGGCGTACCGCACGGCACGCTGCGCGTCGACGTCGTCGAGCGTGCCGGGGAAGGTGATGACACCGACCCTCATGCCTCGACCCTGCGCACGGTCCAGTCCTCGATCACGGGGTTGGCGAGGAAGGTCTCAGCGATCTTGGCGAGCGTGGCGTCGTCGACGTCGTCGGCGACCTCCAGCTCGAAGTGCTTGCCCTGGCGGACGGCGGTGATGCCGTCGAAGCCGAGGCGCGGCAGCGCGTTCGCCACCGCCTGGCCTTGCGGGTCGAGAATTTCGGGCTTCGGCATGACGTCGACGACGACTCGGGCCACGACAGACTGCTCCCGGGTTTGAGGGGGCTGGCGGTACCCGGAGAGCCTACCTGACCTGGGTGTTCA
>NZ_DASVFL010000038.1:0-66319 GCF_036380075.1 Lentzea sp.
CAATCCTCACCGGGTTGCGCGCGGCCCAGGTGGACGCCTCGCGGCACCTCCCCCACGCCCCCGTACCACCAGTACGAGGACGTGGGGGAGGCACCACGATGCATCGCCCTGGACCGGTCGCAACCCGGCAAGGGTTCGTGGTCACCGCACTAGGCGTTCACGAGGTCCTTCTCGGCGGGAGCCGCAGCCGCGGGCTCCTCGATCAGGTTCTCGCTGCGCGCCACCAGCACCGGGATGGTGATCTGACCGGCGACGTTGGTCGCGGTGCGCATCATGTCGAGGATCGGGTCGATCGCGTAGACCACGGCCACGCCGGTCGCGATCACGGCCGGCGGCAGGCCGACGACGCTCAGGGTCAGCGTGAGCATCGTGTACCAGCCGGTGGTGCCGGCGGTGGCGAGAGCGCCGAAGACCGCGACGAGCACGATGCCGACGTACTGCCACACCGAGAGCTGGATGCCGAAGAGGTTCGCGATGAAGATCGTCGCGACGGCCGGGTAGACCGCGGCGCAGCCGTCCATCTTGGTCGTGGTGCCCAGCGGCACGGCGAAGTTCGCGTACTCCTGCGGGACGCCGAGGTCGGTGGCGGCCTTGCGGGACAGCGGGAGCGTGGCGCCCGACGAGCGGGACACGAACGCGAACTGCAGCGCGGTGCCGGCCTTGCGGAAGAACTCGACCGGCGAGGTCTTGCCGACGAACTTCAGCAGGATCGGGTAGACGACGAACAGCACCAGCGCCGAACCGAGGTACACGGCGAGGATCAGCGAGAACAGCGGCTTCACGAACGAGTTGCCGTAGGACGCCACCGCGTTGCCGATGAGGCCGAAGATGCCGATCGGCGCCAGCAGGATGATCCAGCCGACGACCTTCTGGATGATGTCGAAGAACGACCGGACCAGGTTCGTGAACGGCGCGGCCTTGTCACCGAGCGCGTAGGCGGCGAAGCCGACCAGCACGGCGATGAACACGACCTGGAGCACCTCGCCCTCGGTGAAGGCGCTGAAGATGTTGGTCGGCACCAGGTTGTCGAGCAGCGCCTGCCACGAGCCGGACGCGCGCTTGGCGAGCTTGTCGACGGCACCGGCGGCGGGCTCGATCTGCACGCCCTGGCCGAGCCGGAAGACCGACGCGACCGCGATGCCGATCAGCACCGCGATGAACGACGTGGTGGCGAACCAGAGGAACGTCTTGCCGCCGAGCCGGGCGGCGGTGCGGCCGCCGCCGAGGTTCCGCAGCGACGCGATGCCCACGACGATCGCCGTGAACACCAGCGGGATGACGGTGAGCTGGAGCAGCGCCGTGAACGTGGAACCGATCTTGGCGAGCACGGGCGCGAGCCACGTGCCCTTGCCGAGCCAGCCGGCGAGGGCGCCGAGCACGAGTGCGCCGAGGACTGTGAAGCCGAAGACCTTCGGCTTGCGGTACGTCTGGACGAAGGACACAGGGATCTCCTGCACAGGGGTGGCGGAAAGAGGGCTGAGGGGAGCTCTTAGCTCCGACAGCCCGCGCTCGTCCTGCGTGCCAGGTCGATGTGCCTGCGACGCGTCAAGTACTCGTTCACCACTCGCCCCCAACGCTCGCGGTGAGAGCAGTCTTCCCTGATCAGGTGAACTGTGACCAGCGTCTACCAGAGTGTGGACACCGGAACACCCAACCGGCCGAGCAGCCGCCGGGTGAGCGGCAGGCTGATGCCGATGACGGACGTGTGGTCGCCCTCGATGCCGTCGACGAACCAGCCGCCGAGCCCGTCGATCGTGAAGCCGCCCGCGACGTGCAACGGCTCGCCGGTCGCGAGGTAGGCCTCCAGCTCCTCGTCCGACGGCGTGCCGAACCGCACGGTCGTCGACTCGGCGGCCGACGCGCGGTCCACGACGACCCCGCCGGACACCTTCAGCACGGTGTGGCCGGTGATCAGCACGCCGCTCTTGCCCGCGATCCGGCGCCACCGCTCGCGGGCGGCCTCGACCGTGCCGGGCTTGCCCACCAGTTCGCCCTCGAACAGCAGCATCGAGTCGCAGCCGACGACCACGCACTCGTCGTCGTGCTCGATCGCCTCCGCCTTGGCCGCCGACAGCGCGACGACGGTCTCCTCGGGCGTCGGGTCGTCCAGGGACGCGACGAGCGCGTCCTCGTCCACACCGGACACGCGGACGACGGGCTCGACACCCGCCGCCCGCAGGACGCTAAGACGGGCGGGAGACTGGGAGGCCAGGATCAGACGCACGCGCGGAGTCTGCCACGCCAGGAGCCGCGACCTGCCGGAAGGCGAACGCCGCGACGATCCCGACCGCCAGCACCGCGAGCAGCAGGTAGAACGCCGCCCGCACCGCCGCGGTGAAGTCCCCGGTCGAGGCCAGCACGATCTGCAGCACCGCACCGGTCGCCGCGCTGCCCAGCACGTTCCCGAACTGGCGCGAGGTGTTGTAGATGCCGGAGCCCGCGCCCAGCAGGGACCGGTCGAGGGTCCGCGTCGAGATGTTCGTCAGCGGCGAGAACACCAGCCCCATGCCGATGCCCAGTGCCACCATCGACGGCAGCAGCACCCACTGCGTGCCGTCGCCGAGCAGGAACGTCATCGCCAGGATGCCCAGCCCCATCAGCACGAACCCGGTGATCGGCAGGAACTTGGCGTTCGCCCGGTTCGACAGCCGGCCGGCGAAGATCGCCACCACGCCGGACATCAGCGACGCCGGCGCCGTGACCAGGCCCGCCATCAGCGGCGACAGCTTCGGCACGGTCTGCAGGAACAGCGTCAGCGGCACGAACACGCCGGTCACCGTGATGCCGATGGCGATGTTCGCGACGTTGCCGAGCGAGAAGTTGCGGTTGCGGAAGATCCGCAGCGGCATCAGCGGCTCGGGGTTGCGCGCGGACGCCTGCCAGAGCACGAACAGCACGAGGAACAGCACCCCGGCCGCGATGATCTCGGCGACCGTGACCGGTCCCGCCACCTCGCCCCAGTGGTAGTGCTCGCCGTTCTGGATGCCGAACACCAGCAGTCCGAGCCCGAGGCAGCACAGCACCACGCCCGGCACGTCGAACCTCGGCGCGCGGTCGGGCCGCAGGTCGGGGACCCACAGGAACAGCAGCACCACGGCGAGCACACCGATCGGGAGGTTCACGAAGAAGATCCACTCCCAGCCCAGGTGCGTGACCAGCACCCCGCCCAGCAGCGGCCCGGACACCGTCGCGAGCCCGGCCACCGACCCCCACATGCCCAGTGCCGCGCCGCGCTTGGCCGGCGGGAACAGGTGGGTGATGAACGCCATCGTCTGCGGGGTCATGGCCGCGGCGCCCAGGCCCTGGAACACGCGGGCCGCGATCAGCGCCTCCGCGCTGGTCGACAGGCCGCAGGCCAGCGACGCCAGCAGGAACAGCACGAGCCCGATGCCGTAGAGGCGCTTCGGCCCGTACCGGTCGCCCAGCCGCCCGGTCAGCAGCAACGGCACCGCGAACGCGAGCAGGTAGGCGCTGACGACCCAGATGACGTCGTTCAGCGACGCGCCCAGGTCCGTGATCATCGACGGCAGCGCGACGTTGACGATGGTCGTGTCCAGCAACGTCATGAAGAAGCCGATGCACAGCGCGTAAACGGTCCGCCAGTTCTCGCGGTCCGTCCGAGTAGTACTACTGATGCGCGATCACCTCTTCAGTCGGCACTCTCGTTCAAGTGAAGCGCTGGGTGCTTGTCCTCACCGAACGCGGTTCCGATCGCGAAGGCAAGCGCAGACGGATCGCGGCACTGCTCGTCGTGCTCGGCGGGCTGATTGGATCGTGGGGCGTTGGAAGCGTGCTCGCGAGCGACCCGATCGGGTACGGAGTGCCCGTTTGGCCGTTCGCCGACACCGCCGATCGGGCGGAGAACGCACTCCTCACGTCCGTCGAGCCGGCTGTGCGCGGCAACCTGCCGATAAACCACTCGGACGTGCAGGTGCTGCGGCGGACGACCGCCTACGGCAGCGCGTTCTGGACGCTGAGGCTGGAGGTCGACGGCGAGACCCGCTGCCGCGAGGTCGCCGTCGGTCTCACCGTCTCCAGCCGCCGGGTCGAGTGCTCCTAGCCGGGGAACCCGGACGCGCGCCACGCTCCCGGTCCGTGCTGCAACGGCCGGCGCACCCGGCGGGCGTGGTTGGCCCACTCCGAACGCCGCTTCGGCTCGTCGTCCGCGACCGGTACGGCCGCCGCCAGCCCGGCGACGACCGCCGTCAGCGCGGCCAGCTGGAAGTCGTCCGGGTCGCCCTTGACGACCCGGAGCAGCGGCTGTTCCCGCGGCTCGTTCTCCTCCGGCGCGGTCACAGCGGGATGTTCCCGTGCTTCTTGGGCGGCAGCGTCTCGCGCTTGTCCCGCAGCATCGACAACGCCCGCGCCACGTAACCGCGGGTGTAGGACGGCGGGATCACCGAGTCGACGTACCCGCGCTCAGCGGCGACGTACGGGTTGCACAGCGTGTCCTCGTACTCCTGCTGGAGCTGCGCGCGCAGGGCGTCGACGTCCTCGCCGTTCTGCGCGGCGGCCGCGAGCGTCTTGCGGTGCACGATGTTCGCCGCGCCCGACGCGCCCATGACGGCGATCTGCGCCGTCGGCCACGCGAGGTTGATGTCGGCGCCGAGGTGCTTCGAGCCCATGACGTCGTACGCGCCGCCGTAGGCCTTGCGCGTGATGACGGTGACGAGCGGGACCGTGGCCTCGGCGTAGGCGTAGATCAGCTTGGCGCCGCGGCGGATGATGCCGTTCCACTCCTGGCCGGTGCCGGGCAGGAAGCCGGGCACGTCCACGAAGGTCAGCACCGGGATGTTGAACGCGTCGCAGGTCCGCACGAACCGCGCCGCCTTCTCGGAGGCGTCGATGTCGAGGCAGCCGGCGAACTGCGTGGGCTGGTTCGCGACGACGCCGACGCTGTGGCCGTCCACCCGGCCGAAGCCGACCAGGATGTTCGGCGCGAACAGCGGCTGGACCTCCAGGAAGTCGCCGTCGTCGAGCACGCGGTGGACGACCTCGTGCATGTCGTACGGCTGGTTCGCGGAGTCCGGGATCAGCGTGTCGAGCTCGCGGTCGGAGTCGGTGACCGCGTCCGCGAGCGACCCCTCGGCGAGCGTGCCCTCGAACGCGGGCGCGTCGCTCAGGTTGTTCGACGGCAGGTAGCTGAGCAGCTCCTTGACGTACGCGATCGCGTCCTCCTCGTCGGAGCCGAGGTAGTGCGCGTTGCCGGACTTGGTGTTGTGCGTGCGACCGCCGCCGAGCTCCTCGAACGTCACGTCCTCGCCGGTGACGGTCTTGATGACGTCCGGGCCGGTGATGAACATGTGCGAGGTCTGGTCGACCATCACCACGAAGTCGGTGAGCGCGGGGGAGTAGACGTGCCCGCCGGCGTTCGAGCCCATGATCAGCGAGATCTGCGGGATCACGCCGGAGGCCTTCACGTTGCGGGAGAAGATCTCGCCGTACAGGCCGAGCGAGACGACGCCCTCCTGGATGCGCGCGCCGCCGCCCTCGTTGATGCCGATGATCGGGCGGCCGGTCTTGATCGCCAGGTCCATGACCTTGACGATCTTCTCGCCGTAGACCTCGCCGAGCGAGCCGCCGAAGACCGTGACGTCCTGGGAGAACACGCACACCGGGCGGCCGTCGACGGTGCCGTACCCGGTCACCACGCCGTCGCCGTAGGGGCGGTTGTGCTCCTGGCCGAAGTTCGTCGAGCGGTGCCGGGCCAGCTCGTCCAGCTCGACGAACGAGCCGGGGTCGAGCAGCAGGTCGATGCGCTCGCGGGCGGTCTTCTTGCCCTTCGCGTGCTGCTTCTCGACCGCGCGTTCCGAGCCGGCGTGAACCGCCTCGTCGTTGCGCCGGTAGAGGTCAACGAGCTTGCCCGCGGTGGTGTGGACGTCCGCGGCGCCGGAGGAGGCGTCTGCGGGGACGTGCCCGATCGGCTCGGTCGCACTGCTCATGGGCTCGCAGCCTAACGAGACCATTGCTGAACTGCTCCGTGCAGTTGTCCAGGTCACGGCGACCTGTTGGTCGCCTTCGATCGGACGTACCCTCTTCCGTTCCAATAGCCTGGCGCGATGACCACCGCACTCGCCGATGCGCTGCGCGCGAAGCTCGTCGCCCCCAACGGCCCGTACGCCGCACTCGACGTCGTGGAGTCCACGCCGTCCACGAACGCGGACCTCGCCGCGGCCTCCGACGCCGCGGACCGCACGGTGCTGATCGCACTGGAGCAGACCGCGGGGCAGGGCCGTCGCGGCCGCAGCTGGTCGTCGCCGGTCGGCGGGCTGTACGTGAGCGTGCTGTTCAGGCCCGCCGGCGTGTCCCCGGCCAAGCTGCCGTGGCTGAACCTCATCGCCGGGCTGGCGCTGGTGCGCGTCGCCCAGTCGGTCGGCGTCGAGGCTGCCCTGAAGTGGCCGAACGACCTGCTGCTCGGCTCGTCCGCCGGCAAGGGCGCCGGGATCCTGTCCGAGATCACCGCGGACGGCGCGGTGGTGGTGGGCATCGGCCTGAACGTCGCGAAGCTGCCCGCCGGCGTCGAGCCCGCACCCGGTGGCCTCGCGCCGACGTCGCTGGAGGACCAGGGCGCCGCCGAACTGGACCGCGAGGAGCTGGCGTTCCGGCTGCTGGTCGAGCTCGCCGGGCTGGAGGGCGTGTGGCGCAAGAACGGCGGCGACGCCGTCGAGTCCGGTGTCCTGGAGGAGTACCTGGAGCACTCGGCGACCGTCGGCTCGCGCGTCCGCGTCGAACTTTCAGGAGGCGTTCAGCTGGAAGGGGTGGCGCAGCGCATCGAGCCGGACGGCACCCTCACCGTGCGCGCCGCCGACGGCCTGGAGCACGGCGTGTCCGCAGGTGACGTGGTGCATTTGCGCCCCGCGTAGTTAGGGTTGGTTCATGGCCTACCCCGACGACCTGCTGAGCTCAGGCGAGCACGTCGTGATCCACAAGCACCCCCACTGGAAGATGCTGATCTTCCCGGTGTTCTGGCTGCTGGTGGTGGTCGCGCTCGGCATCTACCTGGCGGGTCTGGTCGCGGACCAGTCGTGGGCCTTCGTCGCGCTGCTCGTCCTGGCCGTGGTCGCCGTCGTGCTGGTCTTCTGGCTGACCGTCGCGCCCGTGCTCCGGTGGCGCACCACGCACTTCATCATCACGTCCGACCGCGTGATGTACCGCGAGGGCGTGTTCAAGCGCACAGGCCTCGACATCCCTTTGGCCCGTGTCAACAGCGTGCGGTTCGAGCACTCTCTGATGGACAGGGTGCTGGGCTGCGGCACCCTGATCATCGAGTCGGCGTCGGACGAGCCGCTCGAGTTCGACGACATCCCGTCCGTGGAGAAGGTGCACACGATGTTGTACCGAGAGGTCAACGACAACCCTTCTGACGACTTCCACCCCCAGGGCGCCTGATGGGCGCGCGCGAGGTCGGGCTGCCGGACGTGGTCCCGTCCGGCTCGTTGCCGTCTTCCGTGACGATCTGGGAGGTCGGGGCCCGGGACGGGTTGCAGAACGAGTCCGTCGTGGTGCCGGTGGCGGTGAAGCTGGAGTTCCTGTCGCGGCTGGCGGACGCGGGACTGTCCGTTCTGGAGGCCACGTCGTTCGTGCACCCGTCGTGGGTGCCGCAGCTGGCCGACGCCGCCGAGCTGCTGGCCGGGTTGGATCGACGCGCCGGGGTCGTCTATCCCGTTCTCGTACCCAATGAGCGTGGGTTGGACCGGGCGCTCGAGGCCGGGGTTTCGCACATCGCGATCTTCGCTTCCGCCACCGAGACGTTTGCTTCCCGGAACCTGAACCGGACCTTGGAGTCCCAGTTCGAGATGTTCGCGCCCACCGTTGCTCGGGCGTTGGACGCCGGGCTGGATGTTCGCGGGTACGTGTCGATGTGTTTCGGGGATCCTTGGGAAGGTGCCGTTCCGCGGTCCCAGGTCGTCGCTGTGGGGGAGCGGCTGCTGGAGATGGGGTGTTCTCAGCTGTCTTTGGGGGACACCATCGGAGTGGCCACTCCCGGGCAGGTCGAGGCGTTGCTCGAGGGTTTTCGGGACGTTTCCTCTTTGGCCGTGCACTTCCATGACACCTATGGGCAGGCGTTGTCCAACACGCTTGCTGCTCTGCGGTGCGGGGTGACCACTGTGGACTCTTCCGCCGGTGGGCTTGGTGGGTGTCCCTACGCGGAGTCCGCCACCGGGAACCTGGCCACTGAGGATCTCGTCTGGATGCTGGACGGGCTGGGGGTGGAGACCGGGGTGGATCTGGACAAGTTGGTCGCCACCTCGGTGTGGATGGCTGAGCAGTTGGGGCGGCCCAGTCCGTCTCGGGTGGTTCGGGCGCTTTCGAAGTAGCCCCGCGTCCGGTTGCTCAGCCGCGTGCGGTGAACATGCCCGTCGCTATGAAGCGGTAGACCAGGTCGTCGCCGCGCTTCGCCCTGCCCTCGAACTCCACCAGGCCCAGTTCGGGGCGCTTCTTCGACAGGCGGGCCGTCAGGACCTCCGCTTCGAAGGTCAGCGTGTCGCCGGGGTACACCGGGGCCAGCCAGGACAGTTCCCTGCCACCCGGTGAGCCCTGCGAGGTGGAGTCGGAGAGCACCACGTCCACCCAGCGGCGCATCCACAGGGAGGCCGTGTACCAGCCCGAGGCGGACAAACCGCCGAAAATCGAGTTCTTGCCCGCTTCCTCGTCCAGGTGGAAGGGCTGCGGGTCGAACTTCCTCGCGAAGTCCAGCATCTCCTCCCGGTCGACGACGAGGTCGCCGAGCGGGATGATTCGGCCTGCGGGCAGATCCTCGAAGGCGATCATGCGTTGATCCTAGTAACTGAATCCGCCGGGAACCGATCTACGGGCAACGGCGTCCTAGAGCCCGAGGCCCGGGCTATGCGTGTTAGGGGGACTCGGTGGACGACCACCGTGCGCAGGTCGAGGAGCTGCTTGCCGACTACCGGCGCAGCCGTGAGCAGCTGGTTTCCGTCCAGCGCGAGCTCGCTGCCGTGTCCGGGCGGGCCACCAGTGGAGACGGAACGGTCTCGGCGACCGTGGGGACGGGCGGGAAGCTCGTCGAGCTGGAGTTGTCCGAGCTCGCTTATCGGCGGTATCGGCCCGAGCAGCTGGCCGAACTGATCGTGCGGACGGTGGGGGCCGCTGCGGCCTCTGCCGCCGAGGACACCTACCAGGCGCTCAGCGCGGTGTTGCCCGCCTCCAGCGATCCTGCTGCCGTGGTGGCGGGGACCGCTGACCTGGAGCCTGGTGAGTACGAGCCTGAACTGGCTCAGCAGCCTGCTCGTCGTCGCGTCGACGACGACGAGGACAACGAGCAGCGGGAGAGCTGGCTCGACTCCGAGCTCATCGACAGGAGGGTGCGATGACCGGGTATGAGGCCGACCTCGAGCGGCTGGACGCCGGGGCGCGGGAGCTGAAGGGCTTCGCCGGGCAGGCGACCGAGATCAAGGGGTCGCTCGACAGGGCGTTGGCCGGGTTCGGGGCGTGCTGGGGGGACGACGCCATCGGGATGAGCTTCGCCGCCTCGCACGAGAAGCCCTCCGGGGAGGCCGCCGTCGCGGTGGCCGCGCTGGCCACGACGCTGGGTGACGTCGGCGACAAGCTCGCCGCCACCGCGGAGACGTACCGGCACGTCGAGCAGAGCAACGCTTCGGCGATGAGAAGGCTGGAAGGCTGACATGGGCATCGAGCTCCCCGCCGAACTCGCCGCCGTCGCGGCCAAGGCAGGCGTCACGTGGCCCAAGGCCGACGAGGACGCCATGCGTTCCAGCGCCGCAGCCTGGCGCGAGGCCGGCGACAAGATCAAGGGGTTGGGCACGTCGTCCGACGGGGCCGCCGGCCGTGCGCTCGACGGCGTCAAGGGCTCCACCGGTGACGCCGCTCGCGGGCGGTGGGCGAAGGTCGTGGCGCCGGACGGTGAGCTGCAGCGCGCTGCTCGCGGGTGCCATGCCGCCGCCGACCGGCTCGACCACGCCGCCAAGCAGGTCGGGGCCGCGAAGGTCGAGATCGTGCGCGAGCTCGTGACGCTGGCGAAGAACACCGACGCCGCGAACACGTCGGCGAAGGCCGGCAACCCCACCGCGCTGCTCGGCCTCGACACGTTGACCAGGGGTGCCGCGGCCAACGTCGCGAACCTCCAGAACACGCTGTCCTCCGCGATCCGCCTCGACAGCGGCGTGGACATGACGCACGGCTCGCAGCCCGTCAACACCGCTCCCGGAGCCCACGGGCCCGGCGGTGGCGGGCCCGGTCTCGGCGGGGTGCTGTCGCCGGTCACGGACGTCGCCGGTGCCGTCGTGGCGCCGGTGGCCCAGGTCGTCGCTCCCGTCGTCGAACCCGTCGCCGCCGTGGTCGCGCCGGTCACCGACGCCGTCGCTCCCGTCGTCGGGGCGGTCACCGCTCCGGTGGCCCCTGTCGTCGGTGCCGTCACGGCGCCGGTCGCGCCCGTCGTCGGTGCGGTGACCGATGTCGCCGCGCCTGTTCTCGACGCCGCCGCGCCGGTGACGGCGCCCGCTGCCGCCGTCGTCCAGCCGGTGGTCGACGCCGTGCCCGGTGGCCGCGATGCCGTCGGTCCCGTGTTCGACGGGCCCGGTGACGGTCACGGCCGCGGTGAAGGTCCCGCGCAGGGACCCGGTCAGGGCCAGGGACCCGGCCAAGGACAGGGACCCGGTCAGGGCCAGGGACCCGGACACGGTCAGGGCGGGCCGCAGGTGCTGCCCGGCGTGGTCAACCAGGTCGTCGCGCCCGTCGCGGCGCCGGTGGTGGACGTCGTCCAGAACGTGCACGGGCACCTCGGGCCGATCGCCGACGGCACGACGCAGGCTTCCGCCGCCGCGGTGCTCGACCAGCCGCTCGTGCGCGGCGGTGAGGTGCACGGCGCACCCGCTGCCGCCGCTCAGGCCGCTCCCGCGGCGACTTCCGCTCCCGCCGCCGGACCCGCGGTGGGCAGTGGTCCCGTCGGCGGTCCGGTCGGAGGCGCTGCCGGTGCTGTCGGCGGTGCCGTGAGCGGTGCTGTCGGTGGTGTTCAGCCGGCGGGTCCCGCTGTGGCGAGCCAGGCCGGTGCGGCCGTGGGCCAGCAGCAGGGTGCCGCGCAGGCTCCCGCGCAGCAGCAGGCCCAGGCCGGTCAGCAGGCTGCGAAGGCCGCGGACGCGAAGGCAGGCGAACTCAAAGCAGGCGAGGCCAAGGCGGGCGAGGCGAAGGTCGGCGACGCCAAGGCCGGTGAGGTCAGGGCGGGCGACGGCAAGTCCGGTGCCCAGGCCGTCGCGGGCAAGTCCGGCGCGCTCGGTGCGGTGCCGGGCACCGGCACGGGCCAGGCGCCGGGTGTGCAGGCGGGGCAGTCCGGTGGTCAGACCGCCGTCCAGCACCAGTCCGGCACCCAGACCTCCGGCGGTCAGTCCGGCGGCGGGGCCCAGACCACGGCCCAGGGCCAGGCGCCGGTCGGCAAGGACGGCCTCGTCAAGGACCCGGCCAAGGACGGCCTGCTCGACGACGCCGAGCTCGGCGAGTCCGGCGGCTTCTCCCAGGCTCCCGGCGGCGCGCCCGTCGGGACCGGCACCGGCACGTCCGGACCGCTCGCGACCGTCGACACGGGCGGCCACCACCACGTGTCGGGCTCGCTGACCGACCGCCTGGAGAACCGCGAGAACCTCGCGCTGGTCGACCCGGGTCTCGCCGGGGACGTCATCCGCCACACCTACACGGCCGTGGCGGCCGGCAGCTGGTTCATGGCGATCTTCCTGTCCGGCGGCCAGGCCCCGCGGCTCGCGCCGAAGCCCGCCCGCCAGCTCCCGCCCCCGCCGGAGGCCGAGGAGCGGGTCACGCCGAGGTTCGCTCCGAACGACCACCCGCGGGCCGACCTCGTCGAGGTGACGGACCCGCAGCCGTCGGAGCAGACCGGCGGCCTCGGCAAGGACCACCCGGTCGTGCAGGAGCTGCTGGAGGGCTACGACTCGCTCGCGGGCATGCACGAACGCGACTGGGAGGGCCTCTTCCAGAACGAGGACGGCACGCCGCGCTGGCCCGTCGAACGCGAGGGCGGCTACGAGGACCCGCAGCCGGAGGTGCTCGCCGCCGGTGCCGAGCTCGACCGGTTCGGCACGCCGGAGGGACGAGTCCTGAGCACGGCCGGCACGCCGTTCGCCCAGCGTTCGCTGCCGCCGCACGCGTTGGACGAGGGCTACCGGCGCTACCGCGTCGAGAAGGACCTGCCGGTCCACCGCACCATCAGCGCGCCCTGGTTCGGCCAGCCCGGCGGCGGCAGCCGGTACCGCACCACCTACCCGGTCGCCGACCTCGTGGCGCTCGGCTACCTCACGGAGATCACCGCATGAACGTCGAGTCGCTGCCCGAGTGGCTGACCAGGATCGGCGTGCCGGACGACGTCGTCAGCATCGGTGAGGAGGCGGAGGGCCGCTGGTGCCTCCTCACCGACGAGGCGGGTCACGAGGTGTTCTGGCAGGAGCAGGGCAACCGCTACGACTGGGCCCGGTTCGACGACGAGAGCGTGGCGTGCCACTACCTCTTCGGCCGTCTCGCCTGGGCCCAGGTCGCGCGCGGAACCCTCAGCGTGCCAACAGCTTGAGCGCTTCCTCGTGGAGGTGGCCGTTCGACGTCAGCACGCTGCCGCCGTCGTAGCGCTCCTCGCCGTCCAGCGAGGTGAAACGGCCACCCGCCTCGGTCACCAGGACCTGGAACGGGGCGATGTCCCACGGGTTCGCCACGCACTCCGGCGCCAGGTCGATGGCGCCCTCGGCGACCAGGCAGTGCTGGTAGAAGTCGCCGAACGCGCGGCTCTCCCAGGTCGCGTCCACCAGGCGCAGGTACGTCTCGCGCGAGTGGTAGGTCACCCACGACTTGATGTCCGTCGTCGACACGTAGGCGTCCTCGAGAGCGCGCACGCCGGACACGGAGATCGCGCGCTCACCGGAAGCGTCGGACGCGAACGCGCCGCCGCCGGCCGCCGCCCACCAGCGGCGGCCCAGCGCGGGAGCGGACACCACGCCCACGACCGGCACGCCGTCGACGACCAGGGCGATCAGCGTCGCCCAGACGGGTACGCCGCGCAGGAAGTTCTTGGTGCCGTCGATCGGGTCGAGCACCCACACGCGCGACGCGTCGAGCGTGCCGCCGCGCTCTTCGCCCATGACGACGTCGTCCGGGCGTTCCGAGGACAGCACCGAACGGATGGCGTCCTCCACCGCGACGTCGGCGTCGGTGACGGGCGTGCGGTCCGGCTTCCGCTCCACGGCGAGGTCGTGAGCGCGGAACCGGGTCGCGGTGATCGCGTCGGCGGCGTCGGCGAGGCGGAGGGCGAGTTCGAGATCAGCATCGTGGCGTGACACGCGGCGATCGTTCCACGAATACCCTGGGCCCGTGAGCGTGGTGTTGCTGGCCGAGGACGACCCGGCCATCGCGGAACCGCTCTCCCGCGCGTTGACGCGGGAGGGCTATTCGGTGCAGGTCGTCGGTGACGGGCCGAGCGCGTTCGAGGCCGCCATCGCCGGGGGCATCGACCTCCTGGTGCTGGACCTCGGGCTGCCCGGCATGGACGGGCTGGAGGTGTGCCGCAGGCTCCGCCAGAGCGGGCGCGGCATCCCCGTGCTGATGCTCACGGCGCGCGCCGACGAGGTCGACTTCGTCGTCGGGCTCGACGCGGGCGCCGACGACTACGTCGCGAAGCCGTTCCGCCTGGCCGAGCTGATGGCCCGCATCCGGGCCCTGCTGCGCCGCCGCGCACCAGGCACGCTGGAGGTCAACGGCGTGCGCGTCGACCTGGCCGCCCGGCGCGTCACGGTCGACGGCGGCGAGATCCAGCTCGCCAACAAGGAGTTCGAGCTGCTCAAGGTGCTGATCCAGCACGCGGGCCAGGTCGTGAGCCGCGACGAGATCCTGTCCGAGGTGTGGAACGACCCCGACCTCAAGGGCAGCAAGACGCTCGACATGCACATGTCGTGGCTGCGCCGGAAGCTCGGCGACGGCACCCCCAACTCGGCCGAGCGCCGCATCGCGACCGTGCGCGGCCGCGGTTTCCGCTTCAACGCCGACTGATGCGCCGCCGGATCCTGCGGGCCATCCTGCTCGCCGTCGCGGTGACGGGCTTCGTGCTCGGCATCCCGCTCGGCTACACGGCGCTCCAGCTCGTCGAGGACACCGCCCGCGGCGCCCTGACCGAACGCGCCCAGCAGATCGCGACGACGCTCGACGACCAGCTGGCGAACCGCCGCGAGATCGACATCGAGGCCGTCCGGATCGCCATCCCGACCGACGGCCGCCTGACCGTCGTGTCGGCGGGCAGCACGCGGGCGGTCGGCCCCTCGCCCGGCAACGACCCGCTGACCGCCGAACTGCCGATCGCGCAGCAGGGCACCGTCCGGCTGGAGATCCCGTCCGGCCCGATGCACACCTCGCAGGCCCAGGTCGCGGGCCTGGTGCTGCTCCTGCTCGCCCTGTCGGTGGGCACCGGCACCGTCGTCGCCCTGGTGACGGCGCAAACGCTCGCGCGCCCGCTCGGCCACGTGGCCGCCCGAGCCTCCCGCCTGGGTGCCGGCGACTTCCGCGCCGACGAGCAGCGCTACAACATCGAGGAGCTGGACGCGGTCTCCGAGGCCCTCGACACCTCGGCCACCGCACTGGCCCGCCTCGTCCAACGCGAACGCGAACTCGTCGGCGACGTCTCCCACCAGCTCCGCAGCCGGCTGACGGCGCTGCAGCTCCGCCTGGAAGCCCTCGCCGAACACCCGGAACCCGACACCGCGGCCGAGGCGCGCGCGGCTTTGGAGCAGGCCGAACGTTTGGCCGCCGTGCTGGACGAGCTGCTGGCGGCCGCCCGCGCGGCCCGTGCGGTGGGCGCCGAACCGCTGGAACTGCGACCCGCTTTGAACGCGATCGCCGAGGAGTGGCGCGAGCAGGTGAAGTCGCAGGGCCGTGCGATCCGCGTACGAGTGCCCGACGGCCTGCTGGCGCGCGCGACGCCCGCCCGTCTGCGCGAGGCCATCGGTGTGCTGCTGGACAACGCACTGCGCCACGGCGAGGGCTCCGTCGTCGTCTCGGCACGTGGCGAGGACGGCACGGTCGTCGTCGAGGTCAGCGACGGCGGCGCGGGCGTGCCGGACGAGCTGGCGGCGCACATCTTCGAGCGCGGCGTGTCCGGTGGCGGCTCCACGGGCGTGGGGCTGGCGTTGGCGCGTGCACTGGTCGACGCGGACGGTGGGCGGCTGGAGCTGTCCACGGCCCGGCCGGCGACGTTCGCGGTGTTCCTGCCGGTGCCGAAGGCGCAGGACGTGGTGGGGATCCCGTGGAAGGCGCCGAGCACTCCGCGCTGAGAGCTAGTGGTGTGTCGCCACTAGGAGTGGCCGAGCTCCTTCTCCTCCTCGATCGACCGCTCCCCGTCCTCGAACGACCGCCCCTTGCGCGCGTTCTCCTCGGGGAACACCCAGTGCTTGTACCCGTACCACCGGAACGCCATCGCGATCAGCGTGCCGATGATCTGCGCGCTCAGGAAGTCCGAGACCTCCTCGGTGAGCCGCGACACGTGCGGCTCCTGGAGGTGGAACAGGTAGCGCGAGACCCACAGCGGCGCCGAGTTCAGCACGATGCCGATGCCGTTCACGAGGAAGAACAGCAGGGCCTCGTGGTGGCGTTCGCGGCCGCCGCGGGTGCGGAACGACCACTCCCTGTTCAGGATGTACGACACGATCGTGGCGACCAGGGTCGCGATGATCTTCGCCGTCACCGGGTTGTTCGGCAGCACGAGCGTCTTGATGCCGAAGAACAGTGCTGTGTCGATGACGAAGCAGGTGCCCCCGACCAGGGCGAACTTGACTAGTTCACGATGCTTCAGCGCGATCGACCGGATCGGCTCCGGGAACCGCGAGATCACTGTTTCGCCTAGGGACACGGGACGAGTCTACGGAGATCGGGTGAACGTGCCGGTCAGGCCGCGCGCCCGCGTCCGGGAACACCCAGCGCCGCATCGCCCAGAACTTGAAGCCCGTCGCGAGCAGCATGCCGATGACCGAGCCGGACGCGAAGTCCGCGATCTCCTCGGTGAGGGCCGAGACGAACGGCGCCTGGAGGCCGAACAGGTGCCGCGACAGCCACAGCGGCAGGATGTTGATGGCCACGCCGAGACCGCTGACCAGGAAGAACAGGGCCGCCTCGTGGTGGCGTTCGCGGCCGCCGCGGGTGTGGAACGACCACTCGCGGGACAGCACGTACGAGGCGATGATCGCCACCAGCACGCCGATGACCTTCGCCGTGACGACCTTGTCGGTCAGCACGGTGAGCTTCAGCGCGTACCAGACGCCGTTGTCGATGAGGAACGTCGTGCCGCCGACCACGGCGAACCGGATCATCTCGCGGTGCTTGTGCAGCAGGAACTGGAGTGGTTCTGGCAACCGGCTCATGGCCCGGCGGACGACTGGCAGCACCGCGCCAGCTTACGGATCAAGGTAACGGTGACTGCCTCCGGGTGTTACCTACCGCGACGCAGAGGTGCACGACCTGCACGTTCCGTGACGGTCGAAGATCAACTTTTGATCAACTCCGCTGCGGAGGGCAGGGCTGCCCGAACAGGTCCGGCAGCAACGACGGCAGCAGGCCACCCCGGTCGCACGGCTCCTCCGAGCGAGGCGGCGCGGTCGGCACCGGTGACGACGAAGGCGGCGTCGTGGGCACCGTCGGCACCGTGATCGTCGGCGGGACCACCGTGGGCAGGCCCGGCACGGTCGGCACCACGGGAACCGTGGGCACGACGGGCACGACGGGAACCGTGGGCACCGTCGGAACCTCAGGCGTACCCGGCTTGGTCGGAGTCGTCGGCTTCACCGGTGGCGTCGTGGTGGTGGTCGTCGGCGGCACGGTGGGCGTGGACGTCGACGGAGGGTCCTCGACCACGGGCGGCCGGTCCGGGTGCCACCGCACGGGCACCGTCACGGACTTGGCCGCGTTGCCCAGCGTCGCCTTGACGGTGACCGACCCGCCCCGGTGCGGCAGCCCGAACGCCCAGAGGGACATCCGGAACTTCCCGTCCTTCTCCAGGTCGGCGACGCAGCGGACCGAGTTCCTGCCCGTCCGCGTGCACTCGCGGTACGCCGTGAAGACCACGATGTTCTCCGACGACGACACGTCGAGCTTCAACGTCCCGGCACGCGGGCCGGTGTTGCGGACCTTCACGTCCACGCGCGGGTCCCAGTACACCTCGTGCCACGTCGACACGGACAGCTCGAAGTCGTCGTTGACCGGCGGCACGTTGACCTCGACGTCGACGTTCACCGAGATCGACGTGCCGGCGCTGATCGTGCCGGTGATCCGGCCGGGCACCGCCTCGTGCGTCGCCTTCAGCCGGAACAGGAACGTCGCCTGCCCGCCGGGCGCGATGCCCTGCGGTGTCACGCACGTGATCACGCCGCTGCCGGCCGGGCAGTTCACGGTCTGGTCCGCCGCGCCGTCGAGCTGGAGCGCCCGTGCGGCGAACGACGACGGACCGCCGGTCGACAGCACGCCCGGTGGCAGGGTCAGCAGCATGCTCGCGGGCTGCGAGACGGTGCCGCCGGTGTTCCGGATGGTGATCGGGAAGTCCTTGGCCTCCTCGCCCGGCGTCAGCGTGTACCCGCTGGGCGTGGTCGGCGTGAGCGACGGCGGCAGGGGCGCGGGCTCCGGCTCCGGTTCGGGCGTGGGCTCCGGGGCCGGCGTGGGCGCGGGAGCGGGGGCCTCGGGGGCCGGTGCCGGGGGCTCCGGCGTGGGCGCCGGGGTCTCGGCCGCAGGCGGTTGCGGGGCCGGCGGGACCGGCGCGGGCGGGACCGGCACCGGCGGCTTCGGGGCCGGGGGCTGCACCTGCGTCACGGCGGGAGGCGGCGGCTCGGCCTGCACCTGCGGCGGGGGCTGCTCGCTGCTGCCGGAGGCCAGCGCGATCACCACGGCCACGGCCACGGCGGCCGCGGACCCGCCGACCGTGACGAGCTGGCGGGGGATCGAGGCACCGACGGCACCCGCGCTGCCCGCGGCCGCTCCGGCGCCGACCACGGCCGTGGTCGTCCCGGAGGCGATGAGGTAGGTCGTGGCACCGACGCCCAGGACCAGCGGGGCGACGAAGATCCGCAGCGCGCCGTTGACGTCCGCGAGCTCCGCGGCCAGCGCACGGCAGCGGCCGCACTCGTCGAGGTGCGTCTCGACCTGCGTCGCCTCGCGCTTGGACAGGCCGGCGCGCGTCCAGGCGCCCAGCCGGTCGACGGTCGCCCGGCAGCGCTCGGCGCCGGTCTCGGCCAGGTGCATCTGGAGGTACTGCTGCTTGAGGCCCTCGCGGGCGCGGTAGGCGAGCGCGGACACGCCATTGGCCGTCAGCCCGAGCAGCGGGGCGACCTCGGCGGGCGACTGGCCCTCGATCTCGGTGTGCCAGAGCACCATCTGCCAGCGCTCGGGCAGCGCGGCGAACGCGCGGGCGGCCATCGACTTCTCCAGCCCGGCGACGGCGGTGTCGCTGAACGCCACCGGCGGCGCGACGTCGGTCATGTCCTCGGTGAGGTCGACCTTCTTGTCGCGGCGGGTCTTGTCGTACGCCGTGTGCCGCAGCGCCGTGAGGAGGTAGGCGCGGAAGGCCGAGTCGGGGCCGCGGCCGGCGCGCAGGGTGTCGAGAACTTTCGCGAAGGCCTCGGAGACGAGGTCGTCCGCCTCGGCCTGCGAGCGGGCCAACTGGCGGGCGAGGTTGTAGGCCGCCGAGACGTGGCGTTCGTACAGCTGGCCGTAGGCGTCGATGGTCCCTTCGCGCACGGACTCGATCAGTTCCGCGTCGCCAGGCCCCTGTACATCTGCAGGAACGGTCGCCACAGTCTTCGTTTCCCTCCTCGCGGCGCTCAGTCTGACTTACGGCGTGCGGAAGAGTCATCTCAATCCCCCGCGCGGGTTGCGTCACGAACAGGGGACGGCTGCGTCTCCCACCTGGAATCGGACGGCGAAAGGAGACCGGGTGGGTGTCGCACAAGCGGAGCGCCTGCTGAAGTCGAGGTGGCGGACCGCCTCCCTGGCCGCCGGCTGGGCGTTCCCCGCGGACTGGCCGCTCGCCGAGGTCGACGACGTGTGCGCGGCGGTGCTCGACGAGGCCGACCCCGGCGACGCGCTCGTGCGGCTCGGCAGAGCCAGAGCCGAGGCGGGTGCCGGGCTCGGCGAGACGCTGCTCGACCTCGCCGCGCTGCACGCCGTCATGACCGACGCGTCGGTCATCGTGTCGCCGGACGTCGACGCGCTCCCGTCGCGGATGCTGCGCATGACGGCGCTGGGCTGGGCGGACGTGGTGACGAAGCAGGCGGGCGACTGCACGGCCGAGAACCCCCTGACCGGGCTGGCGACCGCCGCCTACCTGCGGACGAGGCTGGCCGAGGTGTACCGGGAGACGCCGGTGGCGCCGCTCGACTACGCGCTGGTGCTGCTGCGCCTCGACGTGCACCGCGCGTCCGGGTGGTCGCGGGTCGTCGCCATGACCCTCGTCTCGGACGCGCTGCGCACCGTCTTCGACAGCGGCGAGACCTTGGCGACCCTCGGGCCGTGCGTGGCCGCGGTGCTGGTGCGCCGGGACGAGCTGCTCGCGCGGAGGGTGTCGAACCTGCGGGTGCTGGTGGCCGACCGGCTCGCCGACGACCCGAACGTCCGGCCGGCCGGACCCGCGAAGGTCTGGATCGAACGGCTGCCGGACACGCACGACGAGGCTCGTGCGCTGCTGACCTCGCTCGGGCGCTGACCCACCCCTGTCCCGCGCCCCGCGATCTCCCCGCGTCCCCACCGGGGTGGCTTCCCCCTGCCCGCAGAAGTGTTCTATTGTCTTAGTTCACTAGAACAATCTGGGGAGTGTGCGTGGTCGAGTTCCACGTCGATCGCGGCAGCGGTCTTCCCGCGTACCTGCAGCTGAACCAGCAGGTCAGGGAAGCGATGAGGCTCGGCTGGTTGCAGCCCGGCGATCGGCTGCCGACGGTCCGCGACGTCGTCGCGACGAGCGGCGTGAACGCGAACACGGTGCTCAAGGCCTACCGCGAGCTGGAGCTGGCGGGCCTCGTCGAGGCCCGTCAGGGCTCCGGCACCTTCGTCAAGGGCACCTTGGGGACCGCCGCCCCCGAGGACCTCGGCCCGTTGCGCGACGAGCTCGCCGCGTGGGTCGCGGAGGCACGCTCCGCCGGGTTGGAGGACGAGGACGTCTACGCGCTGCTGCGCGAGGTGCTGAGCGGGGGAACGGGATGAGCGTGGTTGCGGCCGAAGTCTCGAAGTGGGCGTTGCGGAACGTCTCCTTCGAGCTGCCACCCGGCAGCGTCACGGCGCTGGTGGGGGCCAACGGCTCCGGGAAGTCGACGTTGCTGAACGTGCTGGCCGGGCACCTGCCGCCGTACTCGGGGCACTGCGCGGTCGCGGGCCGCGTCGCCTACGTCCCGCAGCACAAGCCGATGTACAAGGGCTTCAAGGTCGCCGACGTGCTGTCGTTCGGCCGCCGCATGAACAGGGTCTGGGACCACGACCGCGCCGACGAGTGGCTCACCAGGTACAAGGTGCCGCGCGGGTTGCAGTTCGGCGACCTGTCGGGCGGCCAGCGCACGCACGTGACGCTGGCACTGGCGCTGGGGTCGCGCCCGGACGTGCTGGTGCTCGACGAACCGCTGGCGGAGCTGGACCCGCTGGCGCGCAGCAGGGTGATGAAGGAGCTGCTGACCGAAGTGAGCGACAACGGCACGACGCTGGTCTTCTCCACGCACGTCGTGGCGGAGGTCGGCGGTGTCGCCGACCGGCTGCTGCTGCTCTCGGGCGGGCGCCTGCTGATCGACGGCGACACCGACGAGCTGCTGGAGCAGCACGTCCTCTACACGGGCCCGCACGCGTCCAAGTCACCGGTGGAAGGACGTGTCGTGCTGGCCAAGCACGGTGTCTCGCAGTCGTCCTACCTCGTGCGCTCCGGCGGCGCGCGGATCGACGAGCCGTGGACGGCGCGGTTCGTGACGCTGGAGGAGCTGGTCGTGGCGCACCTGGAGCGTGCGGCATGAGCGCGCGCTCGATCCTCTGGCTGACCTGGCGTCAGCACCGGTGGGCCGTCGGCGCGGTCGCCCTCCTCGCCCTGGGCGGCGCGTGGGCCCTGTTCGAGGGGGAGGACAGCCGGCGCCAGACGGGATCGATGACGATGCTGGGCTTCCACGCGACCGTCGTGCAGCTCGCGTTCGGCTGCGTGGTCGGCGTGGTCTGGGGTGCGCCGCTGGTCTCCCGTGAACTGGAGGAAGGGACGTACTTCGTGGCGTGGGGGCAGGACGTCACGCCGGTGCAGTGGTTGCGCGGCAAGGTGGTCGTGCTCGGTCTGCTCGCCGCGGTGCTCGGGGCGGTCATCGGGATCGGCGACGGGTACTCCGGCGATCCGCGGTGGACGTGGGGCTTGTTCGAGGCGTTCTGGGCCCTGCAGGCCGGGTACGCGGTCTTCGGCCTCGCCCTGGGCGTGCTGGTCGGCCTGCTCTCCCGGCACGTGGTCACCGCGATGGCCGCCACCCTCGTCCTCTACACGCTGGTGCGGGTGTTCACGGCCGTGGTGGTCCGCGACCACCTGCTGCCCTCGGTGCGGTCGACGACGGACTGGACGAGCATGCCGCAGGTCCCGCCGGGCGCACTGGTGCTGCGCACCGGCTTCGTCGACTCGGACCTCGACCCGGTGGACGTGACGGCGGAGTGCCGGCCCTACACCGCGGACAGCTGCATGCGCAGCTCCGGGGCGGCGTCCGGCCGGTACGCCGACTTCCAGCCGGCCGACCGGATCGGGCTCTTCCAGTTCCTCGAGCTCGGCCTGTTCCTGCTGCTGTCGGCCGTGCTGCTCGCGGTGGCGTTCCGGATCCTGCGCCGCAGCGGCGGCTGGAAGCCGTCGCGCTCCCACCGCCGCATCACCTCCGACGCCGCCGGCCCCGCCGATCCCACCGATCCCACCGATCCCACCGATCCCACCGATCCCGTTGATTCGAGCGAGCCGGAGACGGCCGCAACCCGGGCTGAGGGGTAGCGCGGCTGGCTCTGCTGGTGAGCGCGGGTGAAGCCGCAGGTAGGATGCCTGAACCGTGGACTCCCGTACCCGTCTCCCCGTCGTCGGCATGATCGGCGGCGGGCAGCTCGCCCGCATGACGCACCAGGCCGCGATCCCGCTCGGCCAGTCCCTGCGCGTGCTCGCCGTCTCCGAGAACGACCCCGCCGCCCTCGTGGCCCGCGACGTGGTGCTTGGCACGCACACCGACGTCGACGCGTTGCGCTCGTTCGCGAAGGGCTGCGAGGTCGTCACGTTCGACCACGAGCAGGTGCCGCAGGAACACCTGCGCACGCTCGTCGCCGAGGGCGTGAAGGTGCACCCCGGCCCGGACGCGCTCCAGTACGCGCAGGACAAGCTGAAGATGCGCGTGAAGCTCGCCGAGCTCGGCCTGCCGGTGCCGCCGTTCGCCGAGGTGCACTCCGTGGCCGACGTGCTGAAGTTCGGCGCGGAGCACGGCTGGCCGACCGTGCTGAAGTCGATCCGCGGCGGCTACGACGGCCGCGGCGTGTGGATGCTGAACACCCCCTCCGGCGCCGAGCGCGTCGTCCCCGAGCTGCTGGAGGCCGGGACGCCGCTGATGGTCGAGCAGTGCGTGCCGATGCGCCGCGAGCTGGCGGCCGTGGTGGCGCGCTCGCCGTTCGGGCAGGGCGCGGCGTGGCCGGTCGTCGAGACCGTGCAGTCCGACGGCATCTGCGTCGAGGTCCTGGCCCCGGCTCCGTCGCTGGACGGTGACGCCGCGCAGGAGCTGGCGTTGAAGGTCGCCGAGGCGCTGGGCGTGGTCGGCGTGCTGGCCGTGGAGCTGTTCGAGACGGCCGACGGCGTCGTGGTGAACGAGCTCGCGATGCGCCCGCACAACTCGGGCCACTGGTCGATCGAGGGCGCGCGCACGTCGCAGTTCGAACAGCACCTGCGCGCCGTGCTCGACTACCCGCTGGGCCGCACCGACCTGATGGCGCCGGCCGTGGTGATGGCGAACGTCCTGGGCGCCGCCGAGACCCCGGCGATGGGCCCGGACGAGCGCGTGCACCACCTGTTCGCCCGGTTCCCGGACGCGCACGTGCACCTCTACGGCAAGGAGGAACGGCCGGGCCGCAAGGTCGGGCACGTGACGTTCCTCGGCAACGACATGGCGTCGGTGCGCTCGCGGGCGCGGCTGGCCGCGGACTGGCTGTCCACCGGCGTCTGGTCAGACGGATACGACATTCACGGGAGTGCGGAGTGACTCAGGTTGGCGTGATCATGGGCAGCGACTCGGACTGGCCGGTGATGAAGGCCGCCGCCGAGGCGCTCGCCGAGTTCGGCGTCGAGTACGAGGTCAGCGTCGTCTCCGCGCACCGCACCGTGCAGCGCATGATCGACTACGCGAACTCCGCCGCCTCCCGTGGCCTGCGCGCGATCATCGCGGGTGCCGGCGGCGCCGCCCACCTTCCAGGCATGGTCGCCTCCGCCACGGTGCTCCCGGTCATCGGCGTCCCGGTGCCGCTGAAGTACCTGGACGGCATGGACTCGCTGCTCTCGATCGTGCAGATGCCCGCGGGCATCCCGGTCGCCACCATGGCCATCGGCGGCGCCCGCAACGCGGGCTTGATGGCCGTCCGCATCCTGGCGGCGTCCGACCCGGCCCTGCAGGAGCGCATCGCGCGCTTCCAGGCCGAACTCGAGCAGCTCGTACTAGACAAGGACGCGGCTCTGCAGAAGTCCCTCTGAGTGCTCAACGGCACAGCGGCGGCGCACGTGAACGGGCGCTAACATCGTGCCGAGTACTCGCTACCGGGAGGTAACAAGGTGAACCCGAGCTTCGGCACCTACCAGCTCGCCGAGGAGCACGAGGCGCTGCGAGAGGCCGTCCGCTCGCTCGCCGAGAAGGAGATCAAGCCGTTCGCGGCCGAGGTCGACGAGAACGAGCGCTTCCCGGTAGAAGCCCACAACGCCCTGGTCAAGGCGGGCTTCGCGGCCGTCCACGTCCCCGAGTCCTACGACGGCCAGGGCGCCGACTCGGTCGCCACCTGCATCGTCATCGAGGAGGTGGCCCGCGTCTGCGCGTCGTCCTCGCTGATCCCGGCCGTCAACAAGCTCGGCACGATGCCGATCCTGCTCTCGGCCTCCGAGGAACTGAAGCAGCTCGTCATGCCGTCCATCGCCTCCGGCGAGGCGATGGCGTCGTACGCCCTGTCGGAGCGCGAGGCCGGCTCGGACACCGCCTCGATGCGCACGCGTGCCGTCCTGGACGGCTCGGACTGGGTGCTGAACGGCACCAAGTGCTGGATCACCAATGCCGGCGAGTCGTCCTGGTACACGGTGATGGCCGTGACGGATCCCAACGCCGCCAAGAAGTCCGCGGGCATCTCGGCGTTCGTGGTGCACAAGGACGACCCCGGCTTCTCGGTCGGCCCGAAGGAGCGCAAGCTCGGCATCAAGGGCTCGCCGACCCGCGAGATCTACTTCGAGAACTGCACGATCCCGGAGAACCGCATCATCGGCGAGCCCGGCACCGGCCTGAAGACGGCGCTCCGGACGCTGGACCACACCCGCCCGACGATCGGCGCCCAGGCCGTCGGCATCGCGCAGGGTGCGCTGGAAGCCGCCGTCGCGTACGTCAAGGACCGCAAGCAGTTCGGCAAGTCCATTTCGGACTTCCAGGGCGTGCAGTTCATGCTCGCCGACATGGCCATGAAGATCGAGGCAGCCCGGCACATGGTGTACGTGGCCGCCGCGAAGGCGGAGCGCGGCGAGCCGAACATCGGCTTCATCACCGCCGCCGCCAAGTGCTTCGCCTCCGACGTGGCCATGGAGGTCACCACCGACGCCGTCCAGCTGTTCGGCGGTGCCGGGTACACGCGCGACTTCCCCGTCGAGCGGATGATGCGCGACGCGAAGATCACGCAGATCTACGAGGGCACGAACCAGATCCAGCGCGTCGTCATGTCGCGCGCCGTCCTGAACGGCTGAGTTCGACACGAAAGGGGAGCCGGGTGCACCGGCTCCCCTTTCGCATGTCCGGCCTCAGGCCGCCACGCACGTCCCGATCGCCTCGCCCACGGCACCCTGCGCGCCCAGCACGCACGGCGACTCCGGCGTCAGTGACTTGTCCGAGAGCTGCTGCGCCCCGGCGAGTGCCGCGTTCGCCATCTGTCGGAGGCTTCCGCTGCTCGCCGCGGCCCTCATCGCCGCCGAGCGGGCTTCGTCGGTCGTGCAACTGAGGTCCGTGCCGGCTTCTTCGACGCGAGGCAGCCACAGGACGACCGGGGGAACCGGGTGCACGGTCGGTGACTACTGTCCGCCAACCACGCCCTGGTCAGAGGGTTGCCAGGACCTCGCCCAGGCGCTCGTAGCTGCGGCCCGCGCCGTCCGCCATGCCCGTCGCCAGCACGATGTCGCGGACCTCCTGCGACACCAGCGTCATGGTCGAGGTCATCGTCGTGCGGCCGTCGACCTCCTCGAACGTCACGGTCGTGATGGCGGGCGGGTTGTCCTCGAAGTGCTCGGTGTTCACGATCCGCGAGAACGGCGTGACCTCGGTGTACTCGCCGTGCATCTCGAACGCGCCGGAGCCGTCCGGCTGCGCCCAGCCGTAGCGCCACTTGCCGCCCACGCGCAGGTCCACCTCGCAGATCGGCATCTCCCAGCCGTCGGGGCCGAGCAGCCAGCGGCGCAGCAGCTCCGGCTCGGTGAACGCCTTCCAGACCAGGGAGGCGGGCGCGTCGAACGTGCGCGACATCGCGATCTCCGTGTCGGACGGGAGCGTCACGGACGTGCCGAACTTGGTGGTGGTCATCGGTCTGTCTCCTTCATCTCGGTCAAGAGCGCGTCCAAGCGCTGGTAGCTCGCGTCCCAGAAGCGTCGGTAGTTCTCGGCCCACACGGCGACCTCCTTCAGCGGTGTCGCGTCGAGCTGGCAGGGGCGCCATTGGGCTTCCCTGCCCCTGGTGATCAGGCCTGCCTTCTCCAGCACGCGCAGGTGCTTGGAGATCGCCGGGCCGCTGATGTCGAACGGCTCGGAGAGCTCCTTCACCGTCGCCGGACCCTCCGTCAGCCGCGCGAGGATCGCTCGGCGGGTGGGGTCCGCCAGTGCGGCGAAGGTGGCGCTCAGCTCGTCCATCTCTTACCTAACCACTTGGTTATCTAACCTCTGGGTTAAGTAAGCCGCGTGGCGGCGTCTTTGTCAAGTGGGCAACCCGGGAGGCCTCGCGATCCGTCAAGACAGCATGAGTCGCCTGGTGCTCGTCCTCGTCCTATTGGTGGCTGCCTGTGGAGGAGGGACCGCGGGAACGGGCTTGGCGGGGAAGGTCTTCCACTCCACGTCCGTCACCGAGCAGGGCAAGCCGCGCGCGCTCGTCGACGGGACGAGGGTGCGGCTGACGTTCACCGAGGACGGCAGGCTCTTCGCCCACGCCGGCTGCAACCAGATGCAGAGTCCCGTGTCGTTGGACGACGGCAAGCTGTCGGTGTCGGAGCTCGACATGACCGCGATGGGGTGCCCCGGTCCTGGCCGGTACGCCCAGGACGAGTGGCTCTCGAACTTCCTGAGCGCCACGCCGTCCTGGCGGATGGACGGCGCGAACCTCGTCGTCACCGGCGCGGACGCGGAGATCGTGCTCGCGCCCGAGGTGCCCGCGGCGCTCGAAGGTGGCAAGTGGACGGTCGACACGCTGGTCGCCGGTGACACCGCGTCGTCGGTGCCGGGCGGAGTCGTTGCGACGCTGGCGTTCCAGGACGGCCGCGTCGAGGTGTCCGCCGGGTGCAACTCCGGCTCCGCGGGATATCGGGTGCAGGGTGCCGAGATCACGTTCGACCAGCTGGTCCTGACGGACAAGGCGTGTGGACCGGACGAGATGGCCGTCGAAAAGGCTGTGGCAGAGGCACTTCGCGGCCAGTCGAAGTTCACAGTGGACGGTCAGGCGCTGGCGCTCACGAATGCCGCCGGCGACGGCGTGAGGCTGGAGAAGGAACGCTGACCTGGGAACCTAAGGACTTGCTGTGCGAATCCTGTCGAAATCATGAGGTCGTTCAAATCTGCACTAGCTTTGGTTCGGAATTGAACGACCAGCTGGACGACAGGATCGGGGAACAGGAACCATGCTCAAGGACGTGACCGCGCTCATCGGCCGCATCGCCATCGGTGTCATCTTCATCGCCCACGGCTGGCAGAAGTTCACCGAGTTCGGCATGGCGGGCACGGCCGGTTCGTTCGACAAGATGGGCGTGCCGCTCCCGACGCTGTCCGCGTGGTTCGCCGCGTCCGTCGAGCTCGTCGGCGGTGTCCTGCTGATCGCCGGCGTCGCGCTGCCGGTCGTCGGTGTGCTGCTCGCCCTCGACATGATCGGCGCCTGGGTCCTCGTCCACCTGCCCAACGGCCTCATCGGCGAGGGCGGTTCCGAGCTGGTGATCGCCCTCGGCGCGGCCGCGCTCGTGCTCGGCTTCAACGGTGGCGCCTACGCGCTGGACCGCGTGCTGTTCAAGAACAACAAGGTGCTCAACCCCGCGGCGGTGTGATCTCCTGCGTGACCTTCTCTGCGTCCCGGCGCGCGGCCAACCGGCCCGCGTCGGGATTGCTGACCTGCACGATCGACCCGCCGGCCGCGAGCACCGCGAGGAAACCCTCCAGCACCGCTGTCGCCGAGTCCCACTCCACAGTGGACAGCACGCGCGGTTCGCCGCCCAGCTTCGCGCCGAGCTCGCGCGCCGCCGCCACCACATCGTCCACAGTGGACTCGCCGAGGGCGGGTGCCGAGCCGGGAACCGGTTCCCACGGCAGGAAGTCGTCGCCGTGCACGCGCACGTCGTCGGAGTAGTCGACCGGGGCACCGGACCCGAGTCCCAGCGGGTGCAGCGACGCCACGGCCACGACGTCCGCGTCCGCCGTGCCACCCGGCGGCACGATCGCCACCTTCGCGGCGCCGGAACCCGCGCCGACCACGACACGGGTACCGCACCACCATGCGCCCAGCAGCACGCCCACGGTCTGCCAGTGCGCCGGCAGCAGCACGGCCACCGTGTCGCCCGGCTCGACGTCGTGCTCGTCACGCAGCCAGTTCGCCGTCTTCGCGGCCCAGTTCTTCACCGTCGCGCGGGACAGTTCGACCCGCGAGCCCGTCGCGTCGTCGTAGTGCGTGATCAGCGGACGGCCGGAGTCGGCCTTCAGCAGGGGCGTGAAGAGGATCTCGGTCACGCTCACGCGGTCACTCCTAGTCGACGCAGGGCACATCCTGGCGGGCTGCCGCGACGGCGGGGAGGCCGTCCAGCGAGAGCAGCTTCCCAGGGCCGAACCGCGCGGGCGACGTGGGGGTCGTCGAGGACGGCACTGGCTTGGGCGTCTCGCCGATCAGCTGCGCCACCCACGCCTTGACCGCGTCCCGGTCGACCGTGACCACGCTCTGGCCGCGTTCGTTGCGGGCGTCGATGTTCGTCACCGGGATCGTGGCGAACTCCACGTTGCCCGACGCGAGGCCCTGGGCCTGCGTCGCCAGCGTCGCGAGGTCGAGCTTCTCGTCCACCACGACGGACTTCGACACGGCGTCCAGCAGTCCGTTCATCTTCGTCGGATCGGTGAACGTGCCCGCGGACAGCAGCTGCTTCATCGCCTGCGACATGAACACCTGCTGCCGCGCGATGCGACCGAGGTCACCGCCCGGCATGTTCCGCTGCCGCACGAACGACAGCGCGTCACCGCCCGAGATCGTCTGCGGGCCCGCGCGGAAGTTCGCGCCGGAGTTGGGGTCCGACGTGCCCGCCTTCAGGCACACCTGCACGCCGCCGATCACCTCGGTCAGCAGGTAGAAGCCGTAGAGGTTGATCTCCGCGTAGTGGTCGACGCGCATCCCGGTGAGGTCCTGCACGGCCTGCACCAGCGCCTTGCGGCCAGCCTCGTCGGACTTGAGCTCGCGCTCGGCCTGGTCGGTCACGCCCTCGGCCTGGAGCCGTTCGGCCGTGAGGTACTTCACGGCGCCGTACGCGGAGTTGATCTTGTCCTCGCGGTAGCCGGCGATCGGGACGTAGGTGTCGCGCGGGATGGAGATCGCGCTCGCCTTGCCGCCGTTGCGCGGGATCCGCATCACGATGATCGTGTCCGTGTTCACCGTGTCGGTGCCCTCGGTGCGCAGCTTGCGCAGCACGTCCGCGGGAAGCGGCCTGCCCTGGGCGTCCGTCCTGCTGTCGCTGCCCACCAGCAGGACGTCGACCGCGCCGTCCTCGACGGGCGGCGAGTTCGGGATGTCCTCCAGGACCTCGAGGATCTGCGTGGTGTTGGTGTTCTGCTTCACCAGCCGCAGCGCCGTCCAGAAGTAGCCGGAGAACACCAGGGTCGCCACGGCGACGAGCGCGACGGCCGTCCGGCCGGCGACCAGGGCGGTCTTCTTCGCGCGTGCGGCGGCGCTCACTGTCGGTCCTCCAGGTGCTGAATCTGCTCTCTCAGCGTAACTATCGGAGGGCCGTTACGCCGGGATTTCAGTTCACGCAGACCAGTCCACCCGCCGTGATCGGCGGAGTGCTGCTCGTGACCGGAGCGGACGGGGTGCCCGGCGCGTTCTGCGGGTCCACGTCCTCGGTGTCGTCCAACGGCCGGTAGTCCGTCCCGACGTACACCTGCACCTGTCCCTTTTGGACGGACGCGCTCTCCTCGACCGCGACGTCGGCGCCGAGCTCCGCCGCGACCTTGCGCGCCGAGCCCTCCTCGCCGGCCGCGTACCGCACGACCGTGGTGTCGCTGGCCGGCGCCGAGCCCACCTGACCGCGCTGGAAACCCTTGGTGGACAGCGTGGTCATCACCTGGGTCGCGAGCCCCTGGACGTTCGCCGCGTTGAACACCTGCACGGTGATCGACGACGCCGGGGGAGCGGGCGGAGTGGTCGTCGTCACCGTCGCCGAGCCGCTCGTCCTGGGCTTCTCCGCGGCGAGGGTGGTGAGGAACTTGCGCACCTCGGCCTGGTTCACCGGCAGCACGTTGCCGTCGCTGTAGGTGTCCGTCGGCTCACCGACGGGGATGGTCTTGAACTCGAAGTTGCCGCCCACCAGGCCCTGCATCTGCTCGGCGAACGTCGTGATGTCCCAGCCGGAGCTGAGGATCACGGACTTCTGCACGGCCTCGACGAGCCCGTTGAGCTTCGACGAGTCGGTCAGCGTGCCGGTCGACAGCACCTTCTTCGCCAGCGCCCCGATGAACACCTGCTGCCGCACGATGCGGTCGAGGTCGCCGCCGGGCAGGTTCTTGCGCTGGCGCACGAACGACAGCGCCCGCGCGCCCTCGATCATCTGCGCGCCCGCCTGGAAGTCCGCTCCCGAGTCGGTGTCGGAGGTGGGTTCCTTCACGCACACCTCGACGCCGCCGATGGCCTTGGTGACCTCGTAGAAGCTTGCCAGGTTGACCTCGGCGTAGCGGTCGATCCTGACCTGGTTGCCGGACAGGCCCTCGATCGTCTTGATCAACGTCTTGCGGCCGGCGGCCATCGACTCGGTGCGGATGCGCTGCTCGTCCGTCACGCCCTGTGACCGCAGCTCCTGGTCGACGGTGTTGCGCTGGCGGGCGAAGGCCGAGTTGATCTTGTGCTTGCCGAACCCGTCCGCGATCTCGACGTAGGAGTCGCGGGGGAACGAGATGGCGACGGCGCGCGTGCCGTCGACCGGGATGTGCACGAGGATCATGGTGTCGGTGTTCTGCTCGCCGTCGGCGATGCCGCCGTTGAGCATGGCCAGCACCTCGTCCGACAGCGGGTTGCCCTGCGCGTCCGTGCGGCTGTCCATGCCGACGAGGAGGATGTCGACCGCGCCGTCGAGCGGCTTGGGGCCCTGCTTGGTGAGCTCGTCGGAGATGACCTCGGTCTTCACGATCCCGTCGTTGGCGGACCGCAGCTTGACCCACCCGTACGACGTGACGAGGAGCACAGCCACGGAGACCAGCGAGACGAAGATCTTCCCGGTCACCAGGAACGCGCGGAAAGACGCCGACGGCCGGGCGCCGACCACCCTGACCGGCTGGCTTCTGCCTTCCACCGCCGTTTCCTCCCCCACCACACCGAGTTTAGTCGTTTATAAGACAAACGACGTGACATTGCTGTGGGTTGCAGCGATTACCCACGTGACAGACTGCGAGCGGGGAACACCACAGGAGGAAAAGGCATGCGTGTACTGGTGACAGGTGGGGCCGGGTTCATCGGCTCGCACTACGTGCGGGAGTTGGTGAGCGGGTCCTACCCGGCGTTCGCCGGTGCCGAAGTGGTGGTGCTCGACAAGCTCACCTACGCGGGCAGCGAGACCAACCTCGCGGCCGTCGCGGGCAAGTTCGAGTTCGTGCAGGGCGACATCTGCGACGCGGCCGTGGTCGAGGAGCAGATGAAGGGCGTCGACGTCGTCGTGCACTTCGCCGCCGAGTCGCACGTCGACCGGTCCATCACGGGGTCCGCGGACTTCGTGCTGACCAACGTCCTCGGCACGCAGACCCTCCTGCAGGGCGCGCTCAACTCGGGCGTCGGGCGGTTCGTCCACGTCTCCACCGACGAGGTCTACGGCTCGATCGAGGACGGATCGTGGTCGGAGGACCACGTCCTGGAGCCGAACTCGCCGTACTCGGCGTCGAAGGCCTCCTCCGACCTGCTCGCGCGCGCGTTCCACCGCACCCACGGGCTGCCCGTCAGCATCACGCGGTGTTCGAACAACTACGGGCCGTACCAGTTCCCGGAGAAGGTCATCCCGCTGTTCGTCACCAACCTGATCGACGGCGAGAAGGTCCCGCTCTACGGCGACGGCCTGAACGTCCGCGACTGGCTGCACGTGGACGACCACTGCCGCGGCATCCAGCTCGTCGCCGAGGGCGGCAGGCCCGGTGAGATCTACAACATCGGCGGCGGCACCGAGCTCACCAACCGCGAGCTGACCGAGCGGCTGCTGGCCGCCACGGGGCGTGACTGGTCGTTCGTCGAGCCGTGGGAGGACCGCAAGGGCCACGACCGCCGCTACTCGGTCGACATCTCCAAGATCGCCTCGGAGCTGGGCTACGCGCCGAGGGTCGACTTCGCCGTCGGCCTCGCGGACACCGTCGAGTGGTACCGCGAGAACCGCGCCTGGTGGGAGCCGCTCAAGGAGCGCGCCCGGCTGGCGAAGGGCTGAGCGTTGATCCTCGTTCCCGGTGGTCGCGGCCAGCTCGGCCACGACCTCGCCGCACTGTCCCCCGACGTCCGCGCGGTGTCCTCCGCCGAGCTGGACGTGACCTCGGTGACCGCCGCGGACCTCGCCGGCGCCACCGCGGTCGTCAACTGCGCCGCCTACACCGCCGTGGACGCGGCCGAGACCGACGAGGACCGCGCGTTCGCGGTCAACGCCGTCGGTCCCGGCCTGCTGGCCGAGGCGTGCGCGTCCGCGGGCGTTCCGCTGATCCACGTCTCCACCGACTACGTGTTCTCCGGTGACGCGGTACGGCCGTACGAGCCGTCCGATCCAGTCGGCCCGAAGACCGCCTACGGCCGCACGAAGCTCGAAGGCGAACGCCGCGTGCTGGAGGCGGGTGGCTGGGTCGTGCGGACGGCGTGGGTCTACGGCGTGCACGGCTCGAACTTCGTGAAGACCATGGCGGCACTGGAGTCCTCGAAGCCGTCTCTGTCCGTTGTGGACGACCAGACGGGCTCGCCGACGTGGTCGCACGACCTGGCGGCCGGGCTCCTCGAACTGGCCTCGGTGCTGCCCGAGCAGCGGCTGCTGCACGCGACCGGCGGCGGCGAGACGACGTGGTTCGGGTTCGCGAGGGCCGTCTTCGAGGAACTGGGTGCCGATCCGGACCGCGTGCGGCCCTGCACCACGGCCGAGTTCCCGCGCCCGGCACCGCGTCCCGCCTACTCGGTGTTGTCCGGCGAAGCTTGGGCAGCAGCGGGACTGCGCCCGTTGCCGCACTGGCGCGACGCCCTGACGGCCGCTTTCCGGGCGGGAGTGGTCGCTCCCCGTACGGGTGCTGCGCCATTGGGGTGACCGGTCTGGCACGGTCGTCCCAGGTGCGGCAGCCTGGTCGGCATGTTCGATTCCGGGCGCGATGATCGGCGGCCCGCGACAACGGATTCCGACCGGCAGCGCTTCCTGAAGTGCGCCGCTGTTGTCACGGGCTCGCGACAGGTGTCGCTGAGCCAGCTCGACAAGCAGTCGCCGAGGCCGCACGCCCGGTGAGACCGCTGGGGCGTCAGGTCTTCCTGACGCCCTGCACCGGCTTCACGCCCTGCTGAGCCGGTACGCCTCGACCGTCTTCTCCGCGCACCGCCGCCAGGTGAACCCGGCCGCGTGCGCCCGTCGTTCGGACTGCGCCTCCGGGGTCCCCGGAGCTGCGACGGCCTGCGCCAGCCCGTCGGCCAGCGCCTCGACGTCACCCACCGGCACGTGCAACGCGTGGCCGCCGGCCACCTCGCGCAACGCCGGCACGTCCGAGCACACCACGGGAACGTTGCAGGCCAGCGCTTCCAGCACCGGCAGGCCGAAGCCCTCGTCCCGCGACGGCAGCACCAGCGCCGTGGCGCCGGCGACGACCGACCGCAGGTGCACGTCCGACAGGTACCCGGTCCGCAGCACCCGACCGTCCACACCGGACCGGCCGGGGCCCACGAGCACCAGCGGCGGCAGTGAGGGGTCGGACGCGTGCGCCTTGATCAGGTACTCGAGGCCCTTGCGCGGCCCGTTGGCGCCGACGAACAGCAGGTACTCCGACGGCAGCCCGAGCCGTCCGCGCAACGTCGGCGACGGCGGCCGCGAGGCGAACCACGCGGGGTCCACGCCGAGCGGCGTCACGACGATCTTCTCCAGCGGCACCGAGAACCGGTCGGCCACCACGGTCGCGACGGCCGCGGTCGGCGTGCAGATCACGTCCGCCCGCTGCGCCGACAGCCGCACGAGCTCCGGGAGCCGGCGGTCGGACGGCGGCAGGTCGCCGGGCGCGTCCAGGAACGCCAGGTCGTGGATCGTCACGACCTTCCCCGCCCGCAACGTCGGCGGCAGCACGAAGTTCGTGCCGTGCATCACGTTCGAGAAGCCCGTCAGGAACTCGACGGGCGGGAACGGGGCGCGCAGCCACATCGCCCGCAGCGCCCGTGCCGCGACGGGCAGGCCTCGCGCCGTGACGTCGTGCGGCAGCACCGTCCGCAACGCGCGCCAGCCGCGCAACGTGAAGGCGACCGCCCGCACGTCGACCTCGCCGGGCATGGAGGCCAGCTCTTCGGCCAGTGCCGCCGTGTAGCGGCCGATCCCGGTCCGGTGACCGAGCAGGGGGGTGCCGTCCAGCAGCACCGAGAGGGGTTTCGGGGATCTCGCCATCTACCTGCCACCACGCGCGATCTTGCGCAGGCGCCCCGACGCCCGCTTGGCCAACTCGGTCGGGCCGCCCGCGTCCAGGTACTCGCGCACCAGCCGCAGGTCCCGCTTCACCTTGTCCGTCGTGCTCAGCCCCGGCGTGCGCACCATGGGGGCAGAGCCGGACAGACGGTCCGCGGCGGGCCTGGGGTTGCGGCAGAACTCCGCCAGCGGCGCGAGCGCCGTCTCCCAGGTGAACCGCTCACGGACGACGGCGATGCGCTCGCGGCACGACGCCGCGAACTCCTCGTCGTAGAGCACCTTCTCCAGCGCGTCGGCCAGTACCTCCGGGTCCTCCGGCGGCACGACGACGCCCAGTCCTTCCCGCTGCACCAGGTCCGCGAACGAGTCGCCGGACGTGGTGACGATCGGCAGCCCCGCCCACAGGTAGTCGAGCACCCGCGTGCGGAACGCGAACGTGGTCTCCACGTGCTCGTAGTGCGTGGTGACGCCGCAGTTCGCGTCGAGCAGCCAGTTCTGCCGCTCGGTGTAGGGCACCCACCCGTCGTTGAAGAACACGTTCTCGCCGGTCAGCCCCAGCGACGCGGCGAGCGAGCGCGTCTGGCCGGCGATGTCCATGTCCGGGACCTCGGGGTTCGGGTGCTTCATCCCGAGGAAGTACAGCTTCGCGGACGGCTGCCGCTGCCGCAGGTGGTCCATCGCCCTGATCAACGACAGCGGGTCGAACCACGAGTAGACGCCGCCGGCCCAGATCACGACCTTGTCGGAGTCCTCGACACCGGGGACCACGCCCTTGATCGCGGGACCGGTGCGCTGCGGCGGTTTGCCCGACAGTCCGAAGGGGACGATCCCGAGCAGCGACTGCGTGGTCGGGTCGTTGTCGTACAGCGTCGGCGTCAACCGGCCCAGCGCGGCCAGGTGGCCGAGCCAGAAGTGCCGCTGGCGTTCGGACGCGCACAGGAAGAAGTCGCCGCGCTCCAGCTGGTTCGTCAGCACGCGCGTGACGCTCTTCAGGTCGGCGGCGCGCTTCTCGTCGCTGTCGTCCTTGCCCTGCTCCAGCAGCTCCAGGTGCATCGGGTCGTAGATGTCGCAGACCACGATCTTGGTGCTGCCCGGCTGCTTGAGCTCCGAAGCCATCTCCAGCGCGTGGCCCTGCAACACGATCACGTCCGCCCACCGGACGTTCTCCGGCAGCTGCTTGAGCTTGACGCCCTCGATGGTGAACGGCGCGTCCGGCGGGTCGCACAACGGGTTCGTCGTGATCAGCCGGACCTCGTGCTCGCCGGACAGCACGTCCGCCATGTGCCACGCGCGGATCGCCGGGCCCGCCATGCGCTCGGAGATCGCGTCCCCGGTGATCACCAGGATCTTGCGCGGCTTGCCGAACACCTCGTCGATGCCGAGCGCCTCGACCAGGATGTCGTGCGCCACGAGGTAGCGCGGGATGTCGTACGCGGGCTCCAGCGCCTTGCGCATCAACGGGACCAGGTCGACGTCGGACATCCGCCGCGAGGCCTGCTCGACGCGGCGGGACTCGGCGAGCTTCGGCATCATCTCGACGAACTGGTCGATCGCGAGGAAGCCGGCGAGCGACTGCCGGGGGATCTCCGCGGGCCTGCGGTCGTCGGCGGGGTCGGCCGGGCGGCGGGTGATCTCCAGCTGCCTCGCGTCGATCTCGCCGCGCGCGGTCGCCCTGCGCACCACGAGCGCCAGGGCGGCCGGCAGCACGCGGGCCAGGGTCTCGTCGGAGAAGTTCTTGTAGAGCGTCGCCAGCGCGTTGCGCTCCAGCAGGTACAGCTCGCGGCTGTGGTCGATCGAGCTCATCGACGCGTGGTGGCGGTGGAACGTGAGCGACGCGGGCTCGTAGCGGACGCGCCAGCCGCGCAGGTTCATCCGCCAGCCGAGGTCGACGTCCTCGTAGAACATGAAGAACCGCTCGTCGAACCCGCCGAGCTCGCGGTAGAGCTCCGCGCGCACGAACAGCGCCGAGCCCGTGCCGAACAGCACGTCGCGCGGGGCGTCGTGGCTGCCGTCGTCGACCGTGCCGACGTGGCGCTTGTAGCCCATACCGAACCAGGTCAGGCCGCCGTCGACGAAGTCGATCTTCTCGCCGTCCCAGTCGAGCACCTTGCTCGCGACCGCGCCGACCGACGGTTCCGCGTGGAAGACCCTGATCGCGGTCTTGATCCAGTCGCGGTCTGCACGGGCGTCGTTGTTGAGGAACGCGAGCACGTCACCCGTGGCGTGCTCGACGCCGAGGTTGCAGCCGCCCGCGAAGCCGAGGTTCCGGTCGTCGGTGACGATCTTGACGCCGGGCTGCCCGCCCAGCTCCTGCCTGAGCCGTGCGGTGTCGTGCGCCTCGTTGTCGACGACGACCACCTGGAGCAGCTCGGCCGGGTAGTCCACCTCGGCCAGGCCGCGCACGCAGGTGATGGTGTCCTCGGCGCCGCGGTAGTTGACGACGACGACGGAGACGGCGGGCAGTGATGCTCGATCCACGCGCTAAGCCTGCCTCATCACTCTGCGCGCCCGCAGTGTGGTTGCACAGATCAGGAGCAACAGGACGCCGAGCGGCACGCCGAAGACCCACTCGGCGGACCAGTCGTTGCGGTCGGCGAGCAGCGGGCGCATCACCGGGTGGCGCAGCACGGTCGCCGGACCAGGCAGCATCTTCTTCTCCTGCTCGCCCGGCACCACGATCCGCAGCTCGGCGCCGTCGGGGCAGCTGACGCGGTGGACGAACGCGGGGTTGTCCGGTCCGGGCACGTCCTCGACGCCGCGGATGACGCACGTCTGCGGTGTGGCGAGCACGTCCATCAACGCGCGGTGACCGTCGCTCACGAGCACGGCGGTGCCGGGGACAACGACCATGAGGGCGGGGAGCACGAGCCACGGCGGGCCGAGCTCGCCGACGCCCCACGCGAACGCGAGCGAGCCGAGGCAGCACGGGGCCAGCACCGCGAGCTGGTACCGCTCGGGCACGACGGCGCCCAGCACGACCGCGGCGGCGATCGCGGCGAGCCCCGCGGCGATGAGCGCGACGGGCCGCCTCACGGCTGCTTCCCGAGCAGCCGGGCGACCGGAACCATGAGAGTCATCGCTCCGGGGACGCGCGTGACCGGCCGCGGGTTGCGGCCGGTCGGTCAGCGACCCGCCCAGTCCTGCCAGACGCGGCCGCGCGGGGTCTTCGTCGTGATGGTGAGCCGCTGGACGAGGGTGGCGGGAAGCCGGAGGAGCACCTCCGCGAGCACCTGGGCGCGCAGGCCGAGGCGGAAGTTGGCGGCCTGCGGGGCGTTCTTGCGGAACGGCAGCAGCGCCGTGATCGCCGCGAACCGGGCCAGCTGAGCGAAGGCGACCCGCGCCGGGGCGCAGCGCAGGAGCATGAGCAGCCGGTTGCGCTCGTTCCAGCGGTGGAAGAGCCGGGAGCCGGGACGCGTGCTGGCGCCGTGGCGGTGGCGGACCCGCGCCGGTCCGACGGAGATCACCCGGTGCCCGGCCAGCCGCAGCCGCCAGGCCGTGTCGGTGTCCTCGTAGTAGCAGAAGAAGCTCGCCGGGACCCCGCCGGCGGCCTTCAGCTCGGCGGTCCTGAGCAGTGCCGCGCCGCCGCAGAACCCGAACACCTCGCGGCCCGCCAGCACGACGTCCCTGCCGTGGCCGTCCGCGGTCAGCGCCACGCCGACGGACTGCGTCGAGCCGTCCGTCAGCAGGATCGACGACGTGGCGGCGGCCGCGCCGGGGTCCTTCGCGAGAGCGCTCTCCAGCTCTGTCAGCCAGGACGGGTCCGGGACCGCGTCGTCGTTGAGCCACGCGACGTACGGGGTGTCGACGGCGTCCAGCACGGCGGCGAGACCGCCGGCGTACCCGCGGTTCCTCGGCAGCCTGACGACCTCGTGCCCGCTGATCAGCGCGGCCGTGCCGTCGTCGGACGCGTTGTCGACGACGATCGTCCTGTGTGGACTCTTCTGGGCCTTGAGGGCGTCCAGGCACGCCGTGATGTGGTCACGGCCCCGCCACGTCACGACCACCACGGTGCTGAGTGCCGACACGGCGTGAGACGGTACGCGACGTGCCCGAGCTAGTAGTGCTGACCGAGCAACTCAACGCGCCGGTCCCCGGTGGTACCGGCCGCTACACCGCGGAGTTGTTCCAGGCGTTGGCCGGGACCGCCCCCGAGGGCTGGTCCGTGGTCTCCGCGGCCACCGCGAACGCCGACCGCGTGCTCAGGCTGCCCCGGCGGGCGCTGGTGGCGTTGTGGGAGCGCGGACTCCCGCCCCGGCTCGGACCGCACGTCCACGCCCCGACGCCGCTCGCGCCGTTGCCCGGCGCCGTGGTGACCGTGCACGACGTGGTGCCGTGGACGCACCCCGAGACGTTGACGCCGCGTGGTGTGGCGTGGCACCGCAAGGTGATCGCCCGTGCCGCGCTGGATGCCCGCGCGTTGGTGGTGCCGACCAGAGCTGTCGCGTCTCAGTTGGAAGAACGCGTCCGCGTCGAGGTCCCGGTGCACGTGGTGCCGAACGGCGTGACGCGGCTAGTCGGCCCGCCGCCGGAGGACCTCGCACCCGGTTACGTGCTCGCGATCGGCACGATCGAGCCGCGCAAGGGCTTCGAACTGCTGGTGCGGGCGACCGAACGGCTCCGGGTGCCGCTGGTCGTCGTCGGCCCGCAGGGGTGGGGCGGGATCTCGCTGAGCGCGCCGCACGTGACGTTGCTGGGCAGGGTTTCCGACGCGCGGCTGGCGTCCGTGCTGGCCGGGGCGTCCGTGCTGGCCGCGCCGAGCCTCGCCGAGGGGTTCGGGCTGCAGGTGCTGGAGGCGATGGCCGCGGGCGTGCCCGTGGTGCACTCCGACGACCCCGCTCTGGTGGAGGTCGCGGGCGGCGCGGGCACGGTCGTGCGCAGGGGTGACCTGGCGTCGTTGACGGAAGGTCTGAGGGCCGTGCTGGCCGATCGAGATCACACCGTGGCGGCCGGGATCACCCGCGCGAGTGAGTTCACCTGGGAAAAGACGGCGGAGGGTGTCTGGGGCGCCCATGCTGTACAGCCGGATTAGCGCATTCCCTCTTAACGCTTTCGCAAATGACATTACGCTAGCTGATCGTGTCGACCGACGAACCCAGCGTGCTGATCGACGCCACCGCCGTGCCCGCGGACCGAGGTGGCGTCGGCAGGTACGTGGATTCGCTGGTCGCGGCCCTGGACGCGGACGGCACCAGGCTCTCCGTCGTGTGCCAGCCGCGCGACGAGGACCTGTTCTCGAAGATCGCTCCGAACGCCCGCGTCGTGCGCGCGGCCGAGGCCGTCGCGACCAGGACGGCGCGCCTGGCGTGGGAGCAGACGACGCTGCCCAGGCTCATCCGGCAGCTGAACGTCGACGTGGTCCACTCGCCGCACTACACGCTCCCGGTGGCCAGCAAGGCCGCCTCCGTCGTGACGCTGCACGACGCCACGTTCTTCACCGACCCCGTGCTGCACTCGTCGGTGAAGGCCCGCTTCTTCCGCACCTGGACACGGGCATCGCTGAAGCGCGCGGAGCTGTGCGTGGTGCCGTCCCAGGCGACCGCCGACGAGCTGGTGCGCGTGGCGGGCGCCGACCGCCGGGTCCTGCACATCGCGCAGCACGGCGTCGACACGGAGCGCTTCCACCCGCCCTCGCCCGACGAGGTGCTGGCGGTCCGGCGCGCGTTGTCGTTGGGGGACACGCAGTACGTCGCGTTCCTCGGTGCCCTCGAACCCCGCAAGAACGTCCCGGCCCTCATCCGCGGCTTCGCCCAGGCGATGGTGGGCCGCTCGGACCCGCCGGCCCTGGTGCTGGCCGGCCAGCCGGGCTGGGACAGCCAGGTCGAACGCGCCCTGGACTCCGTGCCGCACCGCATCCGCGTGATCCGCGCGGGCTACCTGCCGTTCGAGCAGCTGGCGGGCTTCCTCGGCGGCGCCCAGCTGGTCGCCTACCCGTCGCTGGGCGAGGGCTTCGGCCTGCCCGTACTGGAAGCGATGGCGTGCGGCGCGTGCGTCCTGACGACCAGGCGGCTGTCGCTGCCCGAGGTGGGCGGCGAGGCGGTCGCGTACTGCGGCGTGGGAGCGGGCGACATAGCGGCGTCGATCGCCGACCTCCTGGACGACCCGGCCCGCCGCGCGGCACTGGCCGCCTCGGGCCAGCAACGCGCCAAGGACTTCTCCTGGGCCGTCAGCGCCGAACGCCACCGCCTGGCCTACGAGCGCGCGGCTCTGGTGCGTCGCAGGCGGTGAATCGGACACCACTAGTGTGTCGGCCGTGAACTACGGCGACGGACTTGGTGTCGTGACGGTCACGTACTCGCCGGGCGAGACGCTGGCACCGTTCGTGGACACCCTCGCGAAGGCGACCACCCGCCCGGTGCAGGTGATCCTCGCCGACAACGGCTCCACCGACGGCGTGCCCGAAGCCGTCGCGGCCTCCCGCGACGGGGTGGCGTTCGTGCCGACCGGCGGGAACCTCGGCTACGGCGGGGGAGCCAACCGCGGCGTCGCCGCCCTGGGACCCGACGTCGGGTGGGTGCTGATCTCCAACCCGGACATCGAGTTCTCACCCGGATCGGTCGACGTGCTGATCGACGCCGCCGCCCGGTGGCCCTCCGGCGGGATGTTCGGGCCGTTGATCCGGGAGCCCTCCGGGGAGGTCTACCCGTCTGCGCGGTTGCTGCCTTCGCTGGGGCGTGGGCTCGGACATGCTTTGTTCGCCGTGGTGTGGAAGTCGAACCCCTGGACCCGTGCCTATCGGCAGGAGCAGGCTCCGGTCGAGCGCGCTGCCGAGTGGTTGTCGGGGTCCTGTTTTCTGATGCGGCGTGAGGTTTTCGACGCTGTCGGCGGATTCGACGAGCGGTACTTCATGTACTTCGAGGACGTTGACCTCGGGGATCGTGTTGGGCGGGCCGGGTACTTGAACGTCTACGTGCCTGATGCCGAGGTCGTGCACATCGGGGGGCACTCGACTGCCCGGTCTTCCGATCGGATGCTCCGGGAGCACCACCGGTCTGCTTACCGGTACCTGGCTGATCGGCATCGCGGGGTTCTGTGGGCTCCTTTTCGGGCTGCTCTGAAGGTGGGGCTTTCGTTGCGGGTTCGGATGTTGACCCGGTCTTGAGGGTGGTTGGGGTTTGGGTGGTCTTGTTCCTGTTTCAGGCGCGGGGCTCCGCCCCGGACCCCGCCAGCTGATCAAGGACCGGGCCGGCGCCGTGCGTAGGTAGATGGCACGCCTGTTGCGTTGGGCGGCTTGCTGTTGCGTGCGTTGGGCGCGATTCCGTGGGGCGCGGCAAACGCGTCAGCACTGCTCGTGACGGGACCACCCCACCTGCCGGGCATGGAAAAAGCCAAGAGCGAAAAGCCAAGACTGCTCGCCTTCGGCTTCGCTGCTGCTCGGCTTCGCCTTCGCCATGTGGTGCTACCTGGCCTCTGGGCGCAGGTCCTCCGGGCGGTCCACGTCGGCGCCGTCTGCTACATCGGCGCACTCCACGTGCTGGACGGTGTTCGACTGGAGGTAGTCGCGTGCGCCCTGGTCGCCTGCTGCCGACGCCATCACGCCGGGGAAGTGGGTGGAACCGATCAGCACGGGGTGGCCTATTTCGCCGTTGTAGGTGGCGCGGGCCAGTGCGGTTGGTGAGGCCAGTGCCATCAGGCGGTGCAGGGCGGCGACTGTCATGCCGGGGGTGTCCACTGGAAGTACTACGACGGCGTCTGGGGTGCCTACGGCGTGCAGGCCTGTGCGTAGGGACGAGCCCATGCCTGTGTTCCAGGCCGGGTTGTCCACGACGGTCACGTCGTCCAAAGAGGCCTTTGCCCTGACTTCTGCTGCTTGTGCGCCCAGTACGACTACTACCGGAGAGCAGCCGGCGGCGCGTAGCAGGGAGGCTGCCGAGTCGACGAAGAGAGTGCCGTTCGACGGGACCAGGGCCTTCGGGGAGCCGAAGCGGCGTCCGGCTCCCGCGGCCAGCAACAGACCGGCTACGCGCATGTCGCGAATCTAGTTCAGGTGCTCCAGGAGCAGGGAGGACGTGGCCTCGGGGATCTCCTCGGGGATCCAGTGGCTGACGTCCTCGACCATCTCGAAGCGGTACGCGCCGGTGCACCACTTCTCGGTCTCGAACGCGGCCACCGAGCCGAAGGCGACGTCCTCGGTGCTCCACACGTACATGGTCTTGACGGTGACCTTGTCCGCCGCGCCGTGCGGTTTGCCTGCTCGGTACCAGTTCAGGGCCGCGGTGAGGGCGCCCGGTTCGGACAGGCGCTGGACGTACTCCTCCACGTGGGAGGGGCGGACGCGCCATTCGAACATCTGCTTCAGCGCGTGGGCGTTGTTGTCGAGCATGCGCTTCTCGGTGCTGCGTTCGCGCCAGTCGAGCATGTAGCGCGACCGCATCTGCTGTTCCTCGTCGGTCTGCAGTGCGGTCTTGAGGGCGCCGGGGTGCGGGGTGGAGAACACCGACAGGGTGCGGAGGCGGTCCGGGTGTTCGATGGCGGTCCACCACGCCACGGCGCCGCCCCAGTCGTGGCCCACCAGGTCGAACGTGGACCAGCCGAGTGCGTCGGCCATCGCGACCACGTCGCCGACGAGGTGGGTGACCGTGTACTCCGAGGCCTGCTCCGGGCGGACGCCGGGGGAGTAGCCGCGCTGGTCGGGGGCCACGGCGCGGAAGCCGTTCACGCCCAGCACCGCCACCTGGTGCTCCCACTCGATGGCGGCCTCGGGGAAGCCGTGCAGCAGCAGCACCGGGCGGCCGTCCTCGGGACCGGACGCGATGGCGTCGAACGTGCCTGCCTCGGTGGAGATGCCGATGTGGTCGATCACAGGGCCGAACCCTACTGCGTGAGCTCGGGCAGTTCGCCCGGCAGGTGTGAGCTGGCTCTCAACGGGCGAGCCGAAGAAGGTGGCCCCACGAACACCAAACGTGCATCCGCATGTAGACGTGGCGAAACCGCAGAGCGGTACGAAGGCAGTCGTGCTCGTGCTGCACGGCGGACGGGAACACGGCACCGAACCCGTCCGGCGCCACAACCTCGCGTACCTGCGGATGGTCCCGCTGGCCCGCGCGCTGAGGGCACCCGGCGTCGAGGTCTGGACCCTGCGCTACCGGGTCCGCGGCTGGAACGCCCCGAGCCTCGACCCGGTCAGGGACGCGCGCTGGGCGCTCGACCGGATCACCGAGCAGCACCCCGGCGTCCCGGTGGTGATCGTCGGCCACTCCATGGGCGGCCGCACGGCGTTGCGCGTGGCCGGTCACCCCAGCGTGGTCGCGGTCTGCGCGCTCGCGCCGTGGCTCGTGCCCGGTGAGCCGTTCGAGCAGCTCAGGGGCAAGGCGCTGCTGATCGCGCACGGCGACCAGGAGCGGATGACGGACCCGGCGCAGTCGCTGCGGTTCGCGCGGCAGGCCAAGACCGTCACGGACCGGGTGGCGCGCTTCAGCGTGGTCGGCGACGGCCACGCGATGCTCAAGCGGGCGCGCGACTGGACCCGGCTCGTCGTCGACTTCGTGCACGGCGAGCTCGGGCTCGAACCGATGGCGCCGGACATCGCGAATGCGATGCACGAGACCTCACCGCGCGGTCTCGACGTTCCCCTGGGAGGTTCGCGTGGCTGAGGTCGCCGTCATCGGAGCAGGCGTGGCCGGGCTCACCGCCGCCTACGTGCTGCAGCGCAAGCACGACGTCACGCTGTTCGAGGCCGACGACCGGCTCGGCGGTCACGCCCACACCCACGACGTCGGCGGCGTGGCCGTCGACTCCGGGTTCATCGTCCACAACGAACGGACCTACCCGAACCTGATCAGGCTCTTCCGCGAGCTCGGCGTGTCCACTCAGGACTCCGAGATGTCGATGAGCGTCCGGTGCGACGGCTGCGGCCTGGAGTACGCGGGCGCCAGGAAGCTGCCGGGTCTCTTCGCCCAGTCGAAGAACGCCACCAACGGCCGCTACCTGCGGATGCTCGCCGAGATCACCCGCTTCTACCGGCACGCGCAGCGCGTCCTCGACCACGAGGAGGCGCACGACGTCACGCTCGGGGCGTTCCTCGCCATCGGCGGCTACTCCCGCTACTTCGTCGACCACTTCATCATCCCGCTGGTCAGCGCGGTGTGGTCGTCCGGTGCGGCGCTGAGCATGAAGTACCCGGCCTGGTACCTGTTCGAGTTCCTCGCCAACCACGGCATGCTCTCGATCGGCGGCACCCCGCAGTGGAAGACCGTCGTGGGCGGCTCGCGCACGTACGTCGATCGCGCGGTCAAGGGCCTCAAGGCCGTCCACGTCAGCACCCCGGTCCGGGCGATCACCCGCACCGGCGGCGGCGTGGAGATCCGCGACGAGGGCAACGTGCTGCACACCGCCGACCACGTCGTCGTCGCCACGCACCCGGACCAGGCCCTGGGCCTGCTCGCCGACCCGACGCGCGAGGAGAAGGAGGTGCTCGGCGCGTTCCAGTACTCGCGCAACGAGACCTGGCTGCACTCCGACGCGTCGATCCTGCCGCGCGCGAACGGCGCGAAAGCGTCCTGGAACCTCTACAAGCGGGCCTGCCGCGAGAGCAGCGACCAGGTCCTGGTCAGTTACCACATGAACCGGCTGATGCGCCTCGACACGCCCCGCGAGTTCGTCGTCACGCTCAACCCGCACGCCGTCGACGAGGCGCGGGTGATCGCGCGGATGACCTACGAGCACCCGATCTACACGCCGGAGTCCGTTGCGGCGCAACGACGTCTGCCCGAGATCAACAGCTCGGCGACCGCCTACGCCGGCGCGTACCACGGCTGGGGCTTCCACGAGGACGGCTGCGCCTCCGGCGTGCGCGCGGCCGGGCACTTCGGGGTCGACTGGTGATCTACGACGTCCTCATCACGCACACCCGCCGCGAGCTGGTCGACCGCTCCTTCAGCAACCGCGCGTACCTGTGGCTGGTCGACCTCGACGAGTTACCGCGCCTGCCCTGGTGGGTGAAACCGTTCGCGAGGTTCGAGGCGCGCGACCACCTCGGGTCGCCCGATCGCACGATCCGGGAGAACCTGGACGAGTGGCTGGCCGGTCACGGCATCGACCTGGGCGGCGGGCGGGTCCAGATGCTGGCCAACGCCCGCGTGCTGGGCTACGTCTTCAACCCGCTCTCCGTGTACTGGTGCCACGACGCCTCCGGAGAGCTCGTGTGCGTGGTCGCGGAAGTGCACAACACCTACGGCGGACGTCACTGCTACCTGCTGCGCACCGACGACCAGGGCAGGGCGTCGGTGGACAAGGAGTTCTACGTCTCCCCGTTCCTCGAGGTCGACGGCCACTACGTGATGAAGCTGCCGAAGCCAGGAGACCGGCTGTCCGTGACGATCGCGTTGCGGCAGAACGGGAAGACGACCTTCAGCGCCACCATGAAGGGCACCCGCACCTCCGGGCTGCGCATGCTGCTGCGCCGCCCCCTCATGCCCCAGCGCGTGTCCGCGCTGATCCGCCGTCACGGAATCGCGCTCTACCTGAGGCGCATCCCGATCATCCCCAGGAGTGATGGATGAGCACGTTGTCGTTGCCCCGCCCGGGTCAGGGCGTCTGGCCGGGGCTCTTCGACGCCCCGCGGTCGCCGTTGCGGGCCCGGATCGCCGAGTCGCTGTTCCGCAACGCCGTGCGCACGCTGCCGGTGACCGTGCAGCTGCCCGACGGCAAGACGTGGGGAGGCGGCGGCCCGGTCATGCGCCTGGTGCGGCCCGCGGAGTTCTTCCACCGGCTCGGCGCCGACGCCAAGATCGGCTTCGGCGAGGCCTACATGGTGGGCGACTGGGACGCCGACGAGCTCGCGGACGTCCTCTCGGTGTTCGCGGCGAAGCTCTCCACGCTGATCCCGCCCGGCCTGCAGCGGCTGCGGCGGATCGCGGAGCGGCGGCAGACCGAGATCAACGACGTCGCCGGCTCCCGCCAGAACATCCACCGGCATTACGACCTGTCGAACGAGCTGTTCGGGGTCTTCCTGGACGAGACGATGACGTACTCGTCGGCGCTGTTCGAGAGCCCGTCCGACGACCTGCGCACGGCCCAGCTGCGCAAGATCGACGGCGTCCTCGACTACGCGGGGGTGCGCTCGGGCTCCCGCGTGCTGGAGATCGGCACGGGCTGGGGCGCGCTCGCGATCCGGGCCGCTCAGCGCGGTGCCACCGTCACGTCGCTGACCATCTCCGAGGAGCAGCGGAAGCTGGCGCTGGACCGGGTGGCGGAAGCCGGCCTCCACGACCAGGTGACGGTCCACCTGCGCGACTACCGGGAGGAGCACGGCCAGTACGACGCCGTCGTCTCCGTCGAGATGATCGAGGCGGTCGGCGCCGAGTACTGGCCCGCGTACTTCTCGATGCTCGACCGCGTGCTCGCGCCCGGCGGCCGGGTGGGGCTGCAGGCGATCACCATGCCGCACGACCGCATGATCGCGAGCAAGGCCAGCTACACCTGGATCCACAAGTACATCTTCCCCGGCGGCCTCATCCCGTCGGTTCGCTCGATCGAGGAGTCGGTCCGCGACCACACCCGGCTGCGGATCGTCGAGACGCGCTCGTTCGGCCACGACTACGCCGAGACGCTCCGGCGCTGGCGCGACACGTTCCTCACCCGGTGGGATGAGGTGCGGGAGCTGGGCTTCGACGACACGTTCCGCCGGATGTGGGAGTTCTACCTGGCCTACTCGGAGGCCGGGTTCCGCGTCGGCTACCTCGGGGTGCAGCAGTTCGGCATGGCCGAAAGACTGGGCCATTAGGACCACGTTCTACCTCAAAAGGGTGCCGCCGGTCCCACCTGCCTGGACTTCGTGGTCCTCTTGGAAGCAGGCGGTATCAAATGGCTCGCTGCGTTCTCTACTCCAGTGAAGCCCCAGTGTCGCTGTAGTGGAGGAGGTCGCCGGGATGGTTGAGCCCACAGCCGTGCGGACCGGTGGTGGTGTCGCGGTCCTCGCGCCCGGTGATGGCGCGGAGGTCCGGGACCGGCCAACGGTGCCCGTGCGCCGTCGGGTGCGCCAGGCGCCGGTGACCAGCCAGTGGCTCGCCGAGGCCGAGTTCGCGGATCTCGTCGACGCCGCTCTCGACGGGGACAGACGGGCGGTCGAGCACCTGCTCGGCCGCATCCAGCCGCTGATCCTGCGCTACTGCCGCGCCCGCGTGGGCGGCCGCGAGCGCACGCTGGTCTCCGCCGAGGACATCGCGCAGGAGGTCTGCGTCGCGGTGCTGGGCGCGCTGTCCAAGTACCGCTACGAGCCGGGCTCGTTCCTGGCGTTCGTCTACGGCATCGCCGCGCACAAGGTCGCCGACGCGCGCCGCAAGGCCGTCCGCAACCGCGCCGAGGTCGTCCCGGAGCTGCCGGACTGCCCGTCGCTGGAGGACGGCCCCGAGCAGCACGCCGTCAACGGCGAGATGATGGCCCAGGTCACGCGCCTGCTGCACAAGCTGCCGCCCCGCCAGCGCGAGATCCTCGTGCTGCGGGTCGCCGTCGGCCTGTCGGCGGAGGAGGTCGCGCTGGCCGTCGAGTCGACGCCGGGCGCCGTGCGGGTGGCGCAGCACCGGGCGCTCACCCGGATGCGGGAGATGATCGCCGAGGAGAGCTGAGGTCGGCGGTCGCGGCCACCAGCGCCGTCACCAGGACCAGCGCACCGGTCACGAGCAACGCCGGACCCCCGCCCATCGCGCCCGCCAGGACACCGCCGAGCGCCGGGGCCAGCGGGGTCAGCACGCGGCTGGCCAGCGTGGTGATGCCGTCGAGGCGTCCCATCATGTCCTCGGGGACGAGCTCCGTGTAGAGCGCGGACACCGCCACGTTGATCAACGGCGTGACGACCGCGGTCACCGCGAGGGGCGCGAACGGCCAGAAGACGCCGAACGGCAGGGCCATCGCCAGGTTGCAGAGGCCGAAGACCACCAGCACCAGGACCACGAGCCTGCCGGGGGCGAGCGCCACCCGCGGGGCGACGAGCGAACCGAGGACCCCGCCGACGCCGATGCCCGCGAACACGACGCCGGTGTCGAGCGCGGTGCCGCCGCGTTCGCCCACCAGCACGATGACCGGCAGCAGCGTGGCGCCGCCCAGGAGGTTCAGCACGAGGAACACGGCGGTGAGGTTGCGCAGGCCCTTCTGGTCCCAGAGCCAGGAACCCGCTTCCTTGACGTCGTGGCGCATCTTCTGGCGTGGCCGGGTCTCGGTCCGTGCGGGGATCTTGGCGAACCACGCGCAGACCGCGGCCACGGCGAACGTGACGGCGTCCACGACGAACGGCACCGCTCGTCCGGCGGCCATGAGCAGCGCCCCCAGCGGCGGGCCGGCGACCCGTGCCGCGTGGCCGCGGGCCTCTTCCTGGGCGTAGGCGGTCCTGAGCTGGTCCTTCGGCACCACGGCTTGCAGCGCGGTAGCCCGCGCGGGACCGGAGAACGCCGAGCACACACCGTCGACGACCGCGAGCACGAGGAAGACCACGAGGTGGGCGCGACCGGTGAGGATCGTCGCCGCCAGCACCGCGGCGGCACCCGCCTGGACGGTCTGGCTCCAGACGAGCGTGGTCCCGCGGTCCCAGCGGTCCACCCAGACACCCGCCGGCACGAGCGCGACGACCAGCGCGGCGGCCCGCGCGCCACCGACCGCGCCCGCCTGGAACGGGGAGCCGGTGAGGGCGATGACCAGCAGCGGCGTCGCCAGCGAGGTGATCGTGGTGCCGAGCTGCGACACGGCACCGCCGAGCCACAGCAGCTGGAACTGGACGTTCTTCCTGAGCGGAACTCCCACGACGGACGTTCCTAGCGCACCGGCACCGGCCGGCGACAGCGAGTTTCGCCCCCGCCCCGAACCACACATCTTCCGCGGCGCGACCCCTACCGCCGTCGTTTCGCCGCTCGGACGGCGCCGGGGGATGGCAGAGTTTGCGCATGGCTGAACAGGAATACGACGTCTTGCTCACCGGCACCGTCTTCCTCGACATCATCTTCACCGGCCTGCCCCGCCCGCCGGCCGCCGGCACGGAGGTGTGGTCGGAGGGCCTCGGGTCGTGTCCCGGCGGCATCGCGAACCTCGCGGTGGCGTTGCGCAGGCTGGAGCTGAACACGGCGCTGGCGGCGGCGTTCGGCGAGGACGCGTACGGCGACTTCTGCTGGGACGTGCTGGCCGACCAGGAGGGTGTCGACCTCTCCTACTGCCGGCGGTTCTACGGGTGGCACTCGCCGGTGACCGTCTCCATGGCGATGGAGCACGACCGCTCGATGGTCACGCACGGGCACAAGTCGCCGGTCGTCGCCGACGACCTCTTCAACCCGCCGCCGAAGGCGAAGGCGTGCTTCGTGCACATCCAGGCCGAGGACGAGCAGTGGGTGCGCACGGCGAAGGAGAACGGCGCGCTGCTGTTCGCCGACATCGGCTGGGACCGCACCGGGGCGTGGTCGCCGGAGCTGCTGCGCCGTCTTGACGGATATGACGTGTTCCTCCCGAACCACGTGGAGGCGCAGGGCTACACGCGCACCGACACGCCGGAGGCCGCCGCGCGCAAGCTCGCCGAGCACCTGCCCGTGGTGGTGGTCACACGCGGCGGCGGGGGAGCGGTCGCCGTGGACAGCTCCACCGGCGAATGCGTGGACGTGCCGGGGCTGAACGTGGCGCCGCTCGACGCGACGGGTGCCGGCGACGTGTTTGGGGCCGGGTTCGTCATGGGCACTCTGGCGGGGTGGCCGCTGGAGCACCGCGTGCGGTTCGCGAACCTGTGCGCCGCCCTGTCCGTGCAGCACTTCGGCGGTTCCCTGTCCGCTCCCGGCTGGGGAGACATCGCGGTGTGGTGGCGGACGGTGAGCCGGCGGCCCGACGAGGAGCTGGCGAAGTACGGCTTCCTCGACGACGTGCTGCCCGACCACGCCGGCGTCGAGGTGAGGAGGGCCAGTCCGACGATCGGCCTCCGGTTGCTCCGGTAGGTTGAAAACAGTCGATCAGCGGACGCAACCTCACGGGCTTCTCGCGCGACTTAATACGTAGGGGAATCTCCGGGGTTTGGTTCGGAAGGAGTTGCGGGTTGTTCGCCGCACGCGCGTCAGGCTTGGTCAAGTTGCTGGGGTTGTGCCTGACGGCGGGTGTGCTCCTCGCCGCGATGGTGTTCCCGATCGTCGGAGGTCTCGGTCTCGCGTCCAACCGCGCGGCCGACACCGTCGACCAGACGTCGGGAGACCTCGCCAAGGGTGAGCTGCCTCTCGTCACCACGATCCAGGACATGAACGGCGAGCCGATCGCCTACCTGTACGACCAGTACCGGGTGCCGCTGGACGCCAACCAGATCTCGGACACCATGAAGGCCGCGATCCTCGCGATCGAGGACAAGCGCTTCTACGAGCACCAGGGCGTCGACTGGCAGGGCATCGCCCGCGCCGCCGCCAAGGCCGGTGTGGACGGCGGCGCGACGCAGGGCGCGTCGACGCTCACCCAGCAGTACGTGAAGAACTACATGGCGTTCGTGCTCGGTGCCGACAACGAGCAGGAGGCCTGGGAGAAGGCGACCGAGGCCACCATCGGCCGCAAGCTGCGCGAGGCGCGGGTCGCGCTGCAGCTCGAGCAGCAGATGACCAAGGACGAGATCCTCACCGGCTACCTCAACATCGTGCCGCTGGGCAACCAGACCTACGGCGTCGGCGCGGCGGCCAAGGCCTACTTCAAGACGACCGCCGACAAGCTGACCGTCCCGCAGGCGGCCCTGCTCGCGGCGATCGCGAACCGCCCGTCGTCGCTGAACCCCGGCGCCGCGCCGGAGAAGGCGCTGGAGCGCCGCAACACCGTCATCGACAAGATGCGCGAGAACGGCGCGTTCGGCGCCGACGAGACCGAGGCCAAGGCGAAGGCCGACGAGTACAAGGCAGCGCCGCTGGGCGTCGTCGAGGACCTGCAGATCCTGCCCAAGGGCTGCGTCGGCGCGGGTGACGGCCCGATCTACGGCTTCTTCTGCTCCTACCTCCTCGACTACCTGCGCGAGGCCGGCGTCACCGACAAGCAGCTCCAGCGCGGCGGCCTCACGATCAAGACCACGCTCGACCCGAAGGCCACCAGGGCCGCGAAGCAGTCGGCCGAGCAGCAGGTCGCGAAGACGATGAACGGCATCTCGAACGTCATGTCGGTCGTCGAGCCGGGCAAGGACAAGCACAAGGTCCGCGCCCTCGTCGCCTCCCGCGACTACGGCAACAACGCCGAGCTCGGCCAGGTGGCCCGCCCGGTGCCCGCCGAGGTCCTCCCGTTCGGCCCCGGCTCGGTGAACAAGGTCTTCACCGCCGCCGCGGCCCTGGAGAAGGGCGTCATCGGCATCGACAAGCAGATGGACGTCCCGAAGGTCTACTACTCGAAGGTCTACCCCAACGGCGGCGCGCCGTGGAAGGTCGAGAACGCGGGCAACTACAGCGACAAGATGTCGCTGACCCAGGCCCTCGCCACCTCGCCGAACACGGGCTTCGTGATCCTGCAGGAGAAGGCCGGCCTCGACAGCGTCGTGGACATGGCCTACCGCCTGGGCATGCGCGAGACCCTCCAGGGCGTCAACCGCGAGGGCCAGCCGATCAAGGCCGACAAGTCGAACGGCCCGACCCAGGGCGACTGGACGAAGCAGAACAACGCGGGCTCCTACACCCTCGGCCCCGGCGCGACGAGCGTCTTGGAGCTGTCGAACGTGGCCGCCACCATCGTCTCCGGCGGCACCTGGTGCCCGCCCACCCCGGTGGAGAAGGTCCTCGACCGCTACGGCAAGGAGATGCCGCTCAAGGAGAAGCCCTGCGAGCAGGCCGTGAACCCGGACCTGGCGAACTCGCTGGCCCAGGGCATGTCCCACGACGTCACGGGCTCCGGCACCGCGGCGGCGGCAGCCTCCGCCTCCGGCTGGAACCGCCCGGCCATCGGCAAGACGGGCACCACCGAAGAGCACAAGTCGGTGGCCTTCCTGGCCGCCACCCCGCAGTACGCGGGCGCCGTGATGACCTACGCCGACGGCAACCGCCCCGAGGTGATCTGCGCGAACCCGATCCGCTTCTGCCCTGGCAGCTCGCAGGGCGTCTTCGGTGGCCAGGTGGCAGCCCCGACCTGGTTCAACGCGATGAAGGTGATCCACGAGGGCCTGCCGGTGGTCCCGCTGCCCCCGGCAACGGCGAAGTACAAGTAAGCCACCCAGGCAGCACGCCTGCTTGATGTGCGGCCGCCGGACGCCAGTGCGTCCGGCGGCCTTTTGCTGTGCCGGGGGAGGGGGAGACGGGAGGCCCGGCCCCGGCAGCCGGGGACACCGGAGGGGGACGGGTGGCGAGCGCATGCGTCGGGGTGCCGAAGGCACCGAGCAGCCCTTCGCACGCGATGCCGAAGGCGAGCCGACAAAACCCCCGCACTTCCAAGCGATGCCGAAGGCGAGCAGTCATCCCTGACGCCGATTAGAGCCGGTGAGCCCACCCGTGTTTCGGCGATTGGGGCTTGACTTTGGGTGCGAGGTGCTACCCATTTCGGGCTCGGCCGGTCGCGAAGCGTCCGGCCTTTTCCGGCCGACCACAGCGCCTCGCAAGGGCCCCGAAGTCAAGCCCCAATCGCTATCGACGCGTCAGCGGCGATGCCACCCAGGTCTTTCGTCCGAGGTGCACGACCACGCTGGAACAGGCACCCGCCCACAACGACCCAACCAAGCTGGAACTCTTTCACGATCAAGCACCCAACCAGCGCAAACCCCAAAACAAGCAATGGTCCAGCCATCGTTACCAACCACAGCAACGACCCAACTACGCCCAGTAGCAAACAGTGGGCCTAATCACCTGAACCCCCACTTCGCTTGCCTCCCTCGATAACGCGGGGTTACGTTCACCGCCGCATGTCACGGTTCGATAACCGCCAGGACACGGACCACCCCCGAACCGGTCCAGTCCACCGGCGATGAGGCGCCCGAACGCCCACCGCCCCCGGAACGCCTGCCAGGCCCCGGAAACGCCCGGCCCCCGAAGCCGGCGCGACCCAGGCGCGGATCGAACTCCCCCGAGTGCATGGAGGCAGTTTTGGCACGGCATCGAGCGAAGGGCTCACTCGTCGACGTGGTCGACAGAGTGGACCTGGACCGCAAGAAGGCCGTCACGGCGGTGGTAGCCGCGGGCGCTCTCATCGGCGCCGGCTTCACCCAGGCGATGGCCACGGTCACGCCGATGGACCGGATCGTCCCCGTCGCGGCCACGAAGAACCTCGCGGCCGCCATGACGGCGCAGCCCGACCAGGGTCCGCAGACGATCCACTCGTTCGACACGAGCTCCGAGACGCGCAAGCTGCTGCAGGCCGAGCAGATCCAGGCCCAGTTCCACGTCCGCGAGGCGCTGAAGTCCGCGGAGGGCGCCTACGCCCAGCGCCAGGAGGCCGCCAAGGCCGAGGCGGCGCGCATCGCGGCCGAGGAGGAGGCGCGCAAGCCCAAGTGCGTGCGGCCGGCCCAGGGGACGTTCACGTCCGGGTTCGGTGCTCGCTGGGGCACCAGCCACAACGGTGTCGACATCGCGAACGCCATCGGCACGCCGATCGTGGCGGCCATGGACGGCGTCGTCGTCGAGGCCGGGCCCGCGTCCGGGTTCGGGCTGTGGGTGCGGATCCAGCACGCCGACGGCACGATCACCGTCTACGGGCACATGAACACCATCGACGTGCCGCAGGGCGCGCAGGTGAAGGCGGGGCAGCAGATCGCGACGATCGGCAACCGCGGCGAGTCGACCGGACCGCACCTGCACTTCGAGGTGTGGGCCGCCGGATCTCAGAAGATCAACCCCGTGGGGTGGCTCGCGGAGCGCGGCGTCAGCCTTTAGCCGATCGGCCGAGCGGGTACAAGTAGTCGAACGGCCACGAAAAGTGCCGATATTCTCCGGCCACGCCGCCTGGCACCAGGCCCGGTGGCGTGGAACACCGGAGCCGCCCCTGTGATCTACCGCAGCCCCCTGCCGGCGGTGGCCGTTCCCGAGGCCACGGTCCCCGAGCACGTGCTGGAACGCGCACGCCACAACGACAAGGTCGCGCTCGTGGACGCCGTCACGGGTGAGGCGCTCACGTACGCGGAGCTCGCGGAGCAGGTCGGCAGGACGGCGAAAGGCCTTGCCCGCCAAGGGATCGGGCCCGGTGACACGGTCGCGATCGCCAGTGCGAACCGGCCGCGGTTCGCCGTCGGGCTGCACGCCGTCCTCACGGCGGGTGCCGCGGTCGCGCTCCTCAACCCCGTTCTTCCGCCTCGTGACACCGGCAGGCTGAAGGAGCTCGCGAACGTCACCGCGACGCTCGACCTCGACGACCTGCCCGGAAGCGACAGCGGGACGCTCCCGCGGGTGGATCCGGGCAGCACCGCGGCGATCCTGTTCTCCAGCGGTACCACGGGTCTCACGAAGGCCGTGAAGCTCAGCCACCGCGCCGTCGTCGCGAACCTGGAGCAGCACCGTCCCGGCTGGCGCATCGACTCGACCGACGTGCTGGCGGCGAACCTGCCGTTCTTCCACATCTACGGCTTCACGATCATCCTCAACTCCGGACTGCTCGGCGGCGCCACGCTGGTGACGTTGCCCCGCAGCGACGCCGGTACCTATCTGAGGCGCCTGGCTGAACACCGCGTGACGCGCGCCTTTCTGGTCCCCCCGCTCGCGGCCGCCATCGCGGACCACGAAGACCCGCCGCCGCAACGACATCTGAAGCTCGTCCTCTGCGGAGCCGCGCCGCTCGACGACGCCATCCGCCGGGAGGCCGAGCGAAAACTCGGCGCGCCCGTGCGGCAGGGCTACGGGCTCACCGAGGCGGGCGGCACCCACCAGACGTTCGACGACGACCTGGAGAGCGATCCCACGAGCGTCGGCGTCCTCTGTCCCGGTACCGAGGCGCGGATCGTCCACCCCGGCACCGACGAGGACGCGGACGTCGGCGAGATGCTCATCCGCGGCCCGCAGGTCATGGACGGCTACCTGGACGACGAGGAGGCGACGCGCCAGGCGTTCGTGGACGGTTGGCTGCGCACCGGCGACCTGGTGCGGGTCCGCGACGGCAGGTTCCACGTCGTCGACCGCATCAAGGAGATGATCAAGTACAAGGGGTACCAGGTCGCGCCGGCGGAGCTGGAAGACGTGCTGCGCAGGCATCCCGCCGTGAGGGACGCGGCCGTGGTCGGTGCGCCCGATCGGGCCAACGGCGAGGTGCCCCGGGCTTTCGTGGTGGCGCAAGGGGAAGTCACGGCCGAGGAGCTGATGGCGTTCGTCGCCGCGGAGGTGGCGCCCTACAAGAAGGTGCGCCAGGTCGAGTTCGTCGCGGAGATACCGAAATCCGTGTCCGGCAAGGTTCTGCGTCGCCTCCTGAAGGAAGAAACCGCCTGACGCAAGGCTTTCCGGCAAGATTCACGCCGGTGGAGCAGTCGGCGGGCGAACTCCCTGTCAACGGGCAACGAATCGATAGACGAATGCGTACATAAGACCCTTCCTCACCGACCGGTCAACGGGGATCGTCGCGAGTGGCCCCCAGTCGTCAGGAGGCGTCATGACCGTCGGAACTTCCCCTGCTGCCTTGAACTTGGCCGCCGCCCTCGAACCGGCCCACCTCGAGCTCGCGCGAAATCCCTTGCACATCACCCTTTCGGAGGATGTACGGGAACGGATCGCGCGGTGTCGCGAGTTCGTCCTCGAAGTCAGCGGATCCGGGCGCGCCATCTACGGCGTCACAACGGGTTTCGGCCCGCTCGTCGAGTTCGAGGGCCGCGCGGACAGCGCGGGCCAGAGCGACAACACGATCATCCACCACATCGTCGGCCACGGTGAGCTCCTGCCGCCGGCCGTCGCCCGCGCCGCCGTGCTGGCCCGCCTGTTCTCGTTGGCGCAGGGGCGATCCGGGGTGTCCGAGCAGGTCGTGGCGTCGCTGATCCGCATGCTGGACACCGGGTTCGCCCCCGCGGTGCCCCGGCTCGGCTCCGTCGGCGCCAGCGGCGACCTCCAGCCGCTCGCCTACGTCGCCCACGCCTTGCGTGGCAACGGGAACGCGTTCTTCGACGGGCGGCTCATGCCCGCCGGGGAAGCGCTCACACGCGCGGGCCTGGAGAGGATCGAGCTGGACGGGCGGGACGCGCTCGCGTTGGTCAACGGCATCTCGGTGACCGCCGCGGCGCTCGGACTCGCTGTGGCGCAGGCGGTTCGCGCGCGGCGCACGGCGGAGCTGCTGTCCGCGCTGATGGTCGACGTCCTGGGCTGCGGCACCGAGTACACGTCGGTTGGACTGCTGGCCGCGTTCGGGCACCCGGACGTCGCGGACACCGGTGCCGCGCTGCGGACGTGGCTCGCGGGCAGCAGCCCGTCGGGCGAACGGCCGTTGCAGGAGGCCTACAGCATCCGGTGCACTCCTCAGCTCATCGGCGCGGCGGCCACGAGCATCCGGCAGGCCGACGAGGTGGTGCGGCGCGACCTCAACGGCGTGAGCGACAACCCGTTGTTCTTCCCGGAGACCGGGGAGGTCGTGCACGGCGGCAACTTCTTCGGCCAGCCCAGCGCCTTCGCGGCGGACCAGCTGAACCTCGCGCTGGTGCAGCTGGGCAACCTGGCCGAACGGCAGCTCGACCTGCTGGTCGACCCGCGGCGCACCGGCGGGCTGCCGCCGATGCTCAGCCCGCTCCCCGGCCAGCACCACGCGTTGCAGGGCGTGCAGATCGGCGCGACCGCGACCGTGGCGGCCATGCGTCGTGCGGCGACGCCGGCGTCGGTGCAGAGCCTGCCGACGAACCTGCACAACCAGGACGTCGTCCCCTTCGGCACGCAGGCCGCGTTCACCGCCCTCGACCAAGCCCGCCTGCTGCGCTACCTGCACGCCGGGCTCGCGGTCGCGTTGCGGCAGGCCGTGCACGTCGGCGGGCGCCGCCCGCAGGCCCCCCGCCTCGCGGCCGTGTTCGACCGGCTGGCCGAGGAGGTGCCGCCGATCGTGGAGGACCGCCCGCTCGACACCACGCTCGGTGAGGTCGCCGGCCTGCTCGACACCGTCGCGTCCGAAGTGGAGGGTCGGCGATGAGCGCTCCCGCCTGCGTGGCCCCCTGGGGACACACCTGGGTCGACCTCCCGGTCCTGCGCCTGCCGTCGCCGGGCGTGGAGCTCATCCCGTGCGCCGACGGCTGCTACCAGATCCCGATCCACATCACCGCGCCCGAGGACCCGGCCGGCCGCGCCGTGCACCGGTGGTTCCTGGGCCACCACGGTGCTTTTCTCGTCTGGAAGTTCCTTTCGGTTTCACTCGATCGGCTGATACGCGAGTCCGATTCCCGGCTGGTCGCCCTCGCCGCGCTGGGATACGACGCGTACTCGGTGATGCTCGCCTATTCGGGCAGCTGTTCCCGGGAGGTGTACGAGGAACTCATCAGACCGATGATGGTGGCGTTCGACCCGGCGTTCAGCGGGCGGTGGGCGCGTGACTACGAACCACTGCCGGGACTGCTTCGAAGAGCGCGCACCGCACTGGGACCCGCGGCGGCCGAACCGCTTTCCGCCGCGAGCAAGGCGAATCTGCTGGCCCACATGGAGGTGATGCGCAAACTCGTTCCCGACGGCCAGTCGCTGCTGCGCGAGTCGGGGAAGGCGCGCGTGCCGACCACCGACGCCGAGCGCGCCCGGTTCGACGAGTTCTTCCTCGTCAGCCGGGAGAACGTGTGCGCGAGCCGCTACACCGCACACCGCACGGCCGTCCTGTCCGCTATCGACCAGGACCTGGCGGAACACCCGCTGCGGCCCGAGTACCGCGACACACTCGGGACGTTGCTCACCCAACTATGAGAGAAGGCCGCGCGTGAACGATTTCAAGGCCGTGGTCATGACGCCGCAGATCTACCGCTACGTGCGCAAACAGGCCGGACACCCCTCCGCCGTGCAGGAGAAGCTGATCGCCCGCACCGCCGAGCTCGGTGACTCGGCGGAGATGCAGATCCCGCACGAGCAGGCGGTGCTGCTGTCGTTGCTGGTCAAGCTCACGGGCGCGCACACCGTGGTCGAGGTCGGCACCTACACCGGGTACTCCACGCTCGCGTTCGCGCAGGCACTTCCCCCGCACGGCCGGGTCATCACCTGCGACGTCTCCACCGAGTGGACGGCGATCGCCGAGGAGGCCTGGCAGGCGGCGGGCGTGCGCGACCGGATCGACCTCCGCATCGGCAGCGCCGCGGAGACCCTGGCCGCGCTGCCGGAGGAACCCGTCGTCGACCTGGTGTTCATCGACGCGGACAAGGTCGGGTACGCCCACTACTGGGACCTGCTGGTGCCGCGGGTCCGCCAGGGCGGGCTGCTGCTCGCGGACAACACGCTCTACTACGGCGAGGCCGCCGACGAGCAGCCGGAGGGCAACGCCGCCGCGATCGACGCCTTCAACACGTTCGTGCTGAACGACCGGCGGGTGGAGTCGGTGCTGGTGCCGATCGCGGACGGCCTGACGGTGGCGAGGAAGAAGTAGGAGGGTTGTAGGACATACCGACCGGTCGGTAGGGTGGCCTCCAAGTCGCTGACCTGGAGGCGTTCATGGCTCGTTGGGGAATCACGCTGCCGCTGATCGGTGTGCCGGTGCTCGAGCACCGCGCGCTGGTGTCCGAGCTCGCCGGGCTCGGCTACACGGACGTGTGGTCGGCCGAGACGACCGGGACGGACGCGTTCACGCCGCTGGCGCTCGCCGCCCAGTGGTCCTCCGAGCTGCGCTTCGGCCCGGCGATCGCGCCCGTCTACACGCGCGGCCCCGCCACCCTGGCGATGACCGCCGCGACCCTCGCCGAGGTGACCGGCGGCCGGTTCGTGCTGGGCATCGGCTCGTCCTCGCCCGCGATCGTGCAGCGCTGGAACGCGATCCCGTTCGAGGAGCCGTTCAAGCGCACCCGCGACACCCTGCGCTTCCTGAAGGCCGCGCTGGCCGGCGAGAAGGTCAGCGCCGACTACGACACGTTCTCCGTCAAGGGCTTCAAGCTGGAACGGCCGCCGGCCGCGAAGGTGCCGATCATGCTCGCGGCGCTGCGCCCGAACATGCTGCGCCTGGCGGGCCGCGAGGCCGACGGCGCGATCACGAACTGGCTGGCCGCCACCGACGTGCCGAAGGTGCGCGCCGAGCTGGGCGCCGCCGAGCTCGCGGCACGGATCTTCGTCTGCCCGACCGAGGACGCCGACGCCGCGCGGGCCCTGGGCCGCATGCTCATCAGCACCTACCTGACCGTGCCGGCGTACGCGGCGTTCCACGACTGGCTGGGCCGCGGCGAGGCGCTGCGCCCGATGCACGAGGCCTGGGCCGCCGGCGACCGCAAGGCCGCCTCGAAGTCGATCCCGGACGAGGTCGTCGACGCCCTCGTCGTGCACGGCTCGCCGGACCGGTGCCGCGCGCGCGTCGCCGAGTACCAGACCGCCGGCGTCGACACGCCGATCATCGCGCTGCTCCCCACCGGTGGCGACCAGGTCGAGCAGGTCCGCGCACTGGCACCCGGCGCCTGACCGTGCCCGGCGCGACCGAGCAGAAGATCATCGACGCGGCCGTGCGGCTGTTCGCGTCGCAGGGCTACGACGCGACCTCGGTGCAGGAGGTCGTGAAGGCCGCGCAGGTGACCAAGGGCGCGCTGTACCACTACTTCCGCTCGAAGGACGACCTGCTCTTCGAGATCTACCGGCTGCTGATCACGGCCCAGTCCGCCGACATGGACCGGATCATCGCGCTCGGCCTGCCCGCCGCCGAGACGGTCCGCGAGATCCTGGTGTCGCTGGTCGTCTCGACCGCGGACCGGGTGGACGAGGCGGCCGTGTTCGTCCGCGAGCTGCCGCGGCTCGGCGAGGAACGGATGACCGACTTCCGCGCCGAGCGGCGGCGCTACCACGAGACGTTCCGCGCGGTGATCGAGAAGGGGCAGGCGGACGGCGAGTTCAGCTCCGCGGTGCCGGCCGACACCGTCGTGCGGATCGCGGTCGGCGTGGTGAACCAGCTGCCGATGTGGTTCCGGCCGGACGGGGAGAAGACGGCCGACCGGCTGGCGGGGGAGATCGCGGACTTCGTGCTGGCGGGGCTGCGGTAGCGGGCAGCCGGGGTGGCCGCCCGTCCCGCCGCCCGGTCAGCCCTTGCGCAGGACCTTCAGCGCCTTGTCCGCGTGCGCGTTCATCGAGAACTCGCTCTTGATCACCTCGATGACGACGCGGTCGGTGCCGATGACGAACGTGTGCCGCTTGAGCGGGATCGCCCCGACCCGGCGCCGCACGCCGAACTGCTCCGCCACCTCGCCGTCGGCGTCGGAGAGCAGCGGGTAGTCGAACGAGTTCAGCTCGGCGAACTCCTTCTGCGTCGCGACGTCGTCCAGGGAGATGCCGACCCGCTGGGCGCCGGCCTCGGCGAACTCGGCGGCCAGGTCGCGGAAGTGGCAGCTCTCCGCGGTGCAGCCGCGGGTCATGGCGCCGGGGTAGAAGAACAGCACCACGGGACCGCCCTCGAGCAGTTCGGAGAGCAAGCGGTCGGTGCCGTCCTGGTCGGGCAGCGTGAAGTCGGGGGCGAGGTCGCCGGGCTTCATGGATCTCCAATACGCTCGGGCCGTGACCAGCATGTCCGACGTGGCCAAGGCCGCAGGGGTGTCCGCTGCGACCGTATCGCGTGCGCTGCGGGGCGAACCCGGCGTGTCCGAGGCCACGAGGCAGCACGTCAGCGAGGTCGCGCGGCGGATGAAGTACGCCATCGCCCGCGACGCGTCGTCGTTGGCCGGCGGCCGCCGGTACGCGATCGCGGTGCTCACGTCCGAGGTCAGCCCGGTGCTGGCGGGCGCGGAGGGCGCGCTGCGGCAGGCCGGGTACGACGTGCTGCTCTACGTGCTGGCCGACGAGTCGTCGCGGGCCAAGTTCTTCGACGAGCTGCCGCTGGGTCGCCGGGTCGACGGCGTGCTGCTGCTGTCGATGTCGCTGGCCGGGACCGAGCAGGCGGCGCTGGAGTCGCTCGAGGTCCCGCACATCACCGTCGACGACACCGATCTCCGGCACGCCCTGCAGGCCGCCGTCGAGCACCTGCGGGCCCTGGGGCACCGGGACGTGGCGCTGGTGCTGTCCGACGGGGTCGACGAGTCCTACGACGGGATCCTCGCGGCCGCCGGGCTGGAGGTCCGTCCCGAGTGGACCGTCTGGTGCTCGCCCACCGTCGACGGCGGCGAGCAGGTGGTCGACGTGCTGCTCGACGGCGAACGGCTGCCCACGGCGGTGATCAGTTCGAACGGCGCGGCGGCGCTCGGGATCTTCCTGCGGATGCAGCGGGACGGGCGGGCGGTGCCGGACGAGGTGTCGATCGTGTCGCTCGACGGGCAGGAGCTCACCCGCGTGGTCGGGCTGACCGCGGTCGAGGGCGCGGCGAAGGAGCAGGGCGAACGGGCCGTCGCCGACCTGTTCACGCTGATCAGGGGCGGGGAGATCGAACCGGCCGAGCACCCGCTGCGGCTGGTCGTGCGCAACTCCAGCGGGCCGGTCGCCGAAGTAGGGTGACGGCCATGCCCGCCCACGAGCGCCTGACCGAGCTGCCCGCGCTGCCGAACACCCCGGGCTACGCCCACGCGGTGGCGGTCAGCGGCAAGCTCGCCTTCGTCTCGGGACAGGTCGCCGTCGACGCCGAGGGCCACGTGGTCGGCGTCGACGACCTGGCCGCGCAGACCCGCCAGGCGCTGAGCAATCTTCATCACGTCATTTCCAGGTTTGGCGCGGACTGGTCGGATGTCGTCAAGTTCACGTGGTTCGTGCTCGACGCGTCCGAAGTGCAGACCATTCGTGACGTGCGGGACGAAATCCTGCGACCGGCACTCGGGGAAGTCCACAACCCGGCGAGCACATTGGTTCAGGTCGCGGCGTTGTTCGGGCCGGAATTCCTCGTCGAGGTCGAAGCCGTGGTGGCGATTCCGGAACAGGCATCGGATGTCTAGTCCGGGATGGCGGGAGATCGGCTCTCGTCCGGCCTGCACCCATCGGGTGACCAGGGACCATTTGCTCTGGTAATGCTGCCCGAGCTGTGACATAGCTTGTACTCGTGGAGGACTTGCTGGCGCGGTTGGCGGACGCTTGGGGCGTCGCGACGAGGTACGAGAACGCGGATCAGCAAGAGGTGGTCGTCGACACAGAAGTCGTCGTGAAGGTCCTCGCCCAGTTCGGAGTCGACGCGTCCACTGAGGACTCCGCGGCCCGCGCGCTGGCGGAGGTCGAGGCGCGCCGGGCGGCCAGGGCGCTGCCGCCGACGATCGTGATCCGCGAGTACGAGACCTACGACCTGCACGGCCCCGCGACGGTCGAGCTGGAGGACGGCACGTCCCTCGCCGTCGACCGGCACCTGCCGGACAGCCTGCCGCTCGGCTGGCACCGGATCGTCACGGCCGGGCAAACCGTCACGCTCGCCGTCGCACCCCGCAAGCTGCCGGACGTCCCGCGGACGTGGGGCTGGATGCTCCAGCTCTACGCGGCGCGCTCGAAGGACTCGTGGGGGATGGGCGACTTCGCCGACCTCGCCACGATCGCCCGGCGCAGCAGCCAGGAGCTCGACGCCGGTGTCGTGCTGGTCAACCCGGTGCAGGCGCCGAGCCTCACGCACCCGGTCGAGCGGTCGCCGTACTCGCCGACCAGCCGCCGGTTCGCGAACCCGCTCTACCTGCGCATCACCGACACCGCCGAGTTCCTCCAGGCCGACCCGCGCACCCGCCAGCTCATCCGCGACCTGCGGCCGGAGAACCAGGACCTGATCGACTACGACGCGATCTGGGACGCCAAGAGGCAGGCGTTGGAGCTGCTCTTCCCCGGCGGCGACGTCGAGGTGGACGCCGAGCTGGAGAAGTTCGCCACCTACTGCGCGCTCGCCGAGGTCCACGGTTCCGACTGGCGGCTGTGGCCGGCCGACCGCGACCCGGCGGCACCCGAACGGGTCGCGTTCCACGCCTGGGTCCAGCACCTCTGCACCCGGCAGCTCCAGGACGTGCGGCTCGCCGCCCACGAGGCCGGCATGGCCGTCGGCGTCATCCACGACCTCCCGGTCGGCGTCGCCCCCGGCGGCGCGGACACGTTCGCCGACCCCGGCGCGTTCGCCATCGACGTCACGGTCGGCGCCCCGCCCGACGCGTTCAGCGCGGACGGCCAGGGCTGGGGCCTGCCGCCGTGGCGCCCCGACCGGCTCGCCGAGACCGGCTACCGGCCGTTCCGGCAGGTGCTGCGCAGCGTCCTGCAGCACGCGGACGGAATCCGCATCGACCACGTCGCCGGGCTCTGGCGGCTGTGGTGGATCCCGCCGGGCGAGCCACCGTCGCGCGGCACGTACGTCTACTACGACGCCGACGCCATGCTGGGCGTGCTGGCGCTGGAGGCCTACCGCGCGGGCGCCGTCGTGGTCGGCGAGGACCTCGGCACGGTCGAGCCGGTCGTCACGAAGACGTTGCAGGAGAACGGCATGCTCACCAGCGCCGTCCTGTACTTCCAGCGCGACTACTACGCCGAGGGCCACCCGCTGGTCCCGCCCGCGCGGTGGAACCCGAACCAGATGGCCAGCATCTCCACGCACGACCTGCCGACCGCCGCGACGTTCTTCGCCGGCGAGGACGGCCCCGACTTCGACGAGCTGATGCGCCAGGAGGGCGTGAAGGCCGCCGACCGGGTCGAGGGCGCCCACGAGCTGCTCGCGCAGGCCCCCTGCGCGCTGGTCCTGACCTCACCTCAGGACGCTCTGCGGGAAACCCGGCAGCCCAACGTGCCGGGCACGATCGACGAGCACCCGAACTGGCGGATCCCGCTGCCGGTCGAGCTGGAGGACTTCTTCCCGCGCGTCCGGGACATCACCAGGCCGCTGCGCAGCCGGGAGAGATGAAACTTCGGCTTAACGGCAGGTCACGCGCCTGCGGAGTACTGTGGTGCCGTCACCCGACGGCGAACGACGAACGTTTTGGAGGTGGCGTACCGGATGAGCTCAGCCGTGGGCACGCGAACATCGACCGGCGTGCTGGAACTGGCAGTCGAGCAGGCCCTCGCCTCGGTGAGACCCGCCGCGCTCGGCGACCCGGTGGCCGGGGCACGGCACGCGGAACAGGCACTGCGTGACGCGCTGCGGGACACGGGTCCCGTGGAGGACGACAACGTGGCACTGCGGTACGCCCTGGCGTGCGCGGAGGCCGCTCGGGAACACCTGCAGTACGGAGAGATCCAGGAAGCGCGCACCTTGCTCACGGCCGCACGTGGGCAGCTGCTCCTGGCGCACGAACGGGTGTGATGCCGGGTACGGGTTAGCCGGATAGGGTCGGCGGGTAGCTACCTGCGTGTGAGGAGCATCGTGCGACCCTGGCCTGGTACGCCCTATCCGCTAGGCGCTGGATATGACGGCGTTGGCACCAATTTCGCTTTGTTCTCCGAAGTCGCGGAGTACGTCGAGCTCTGCCTCTTCGACGAGGACGGCACGGAGACACGTGTCAGGCTGCCGGAGGTGGACGGTTTCGTCCACCACGGCTACCTGCTGGGCGTCGGCCCTGGTCAGCGGTACGGCTACCGCGTCCACGGCCCGTTCGACCCGGATCGCGGGCTGCGCTGCAACCCCAACAAGCTCCTGATCGACCCGTACGCGAAGGCCATCTCGGACGGCCTCACGTGGGACGAGGCGCTCTACGGCTACAAGTTCGGATCGCCGGACGAGCGCAACGACGCGGACTCCGCGGCGTTCGTGCCGAAGTCCGTCGTGGTGAACCCGTTCTTCGACTGGACGAACGACCGGCTGCCCCGCACGCCGTACCACGAAAGCGTGATCTACGAGGCGCACGTGCGCGGCCTCACGATCGACCACCCGGAGATCCCGCCGAAGCTGCGCGGCACGTACGCCGGCCTCGCGCACCCGGTGATGATCGACCACCTCAAGAAGCTCGGCGTGACCGCGGTCGAGCTGATGCCGGTGCACCAGTTCGTCAGCGACCACACGCTCGCGGAGCGGCGCCTGTCGAACTACTGGGGCTACAACACGATCGGGTTCTTCGCCCCGCACGACGCCTACGCGGCGCTGCCGCTGAACCAGGTGCAGGAGTTCAAGGGCATGGTCCGCGCCCTGCACCAGGCGGGCATCGAGGTCATCCTCGACGTCGTCTACAACCACACGGCGGAGGGCAACCACCTCGGCCCGACGTTGTCCATGCGCGGCATCGACAACGAGTCGTACTACCGGCTGGTCGAGGACGACCCGAAGTTCTACATGGACTACACGGGCACCGGCAACTCGCTCAACGTGCGCTCGCCGCACACCCTGCAGCTCATCATGGACTCGCTGCGCTACTGGGTGACCGAGATGCACGTCGACGGCTTCCGCTTCGACCTCGCCGCGGCGCTGGCCCGCGAGTTCTACGACGTCGACCGGCTCTCCACGTTCTTCGAGGTCGTGCAGCAAGACCCGGTGGTGGGTCAGGTCAAGCTGATCGCCGAGCCCTGGGACGTCGGCCCCGGCGGTTACCAGGTGGGCAATTTCCCGCCCAACTGGACCGAATGGAACGGCAAGTACCGCGACACCGTCCGCGACTTCTGGCGGGGTGAGCCGGCCACGCTGGCCGAGTTCGCCTCCCGGATCACCGGCTCGGCCGACCTCTACCAGGACGACGGCCGCAAGCCGTTCCACTCGATCAACTTCGTGACCGCGCACGACGGCTTCACGCTCAACGACCTGGTGTCGTACAACGACAAGCACAACGACGCCAACGGGGAAGAGAACCGCGACGGCGAAAGCAACAACCGCTCGTGGAACTGCGGGGCCGAAGGGCCGACGGACAACCCGGAAGTGCTCGCCTTGCGGGCCAAACAGCAACGGAATTTGTTGGTCACGCTCTTTCTTTCGCAAGGGATACCTATGCTGCTTGGCGGTGATGAGCTCGGGCGAAGCCAGAACGGCAACAACAACGCCTATTGTCACGACAACCCCATTTCCTGGTACGATTGGCCTTCCGCCGACAAGGACCTTCTGCAATTCACCAGCCGCTTAATCGAATTTCGCCGCCAGCACCAGGTGTTCCACCGGCCCCGGTGGTTCGGGGGAAAACCTGTTCAGGAGGGTGAGGTGGCTGATATCGCGTGGTTCACCCCGGCAGGCA